>JAQXQS010000091.1 GCA_029101305.1 Clostridia bacterium
TCCTATACAGGCTTTGATGCTGCGCTGGATGAAGAGCAGCAGATGGAAGAGGGCAAATATAAAAAAGCCGAAAAATATTATGACAGTATTTTTGAAGGAATTGAAACCGAATCCCTTCCCCTTCCGGACCTGGAAGGAAAAACTCCTGAAAAAGGCTATCTGGAAAGAACCATGGAGCTTCGTGAGGACACGATTCTTTCCTGCTGCGAAAAGATCGGAGTTACACCAAATGTTTTGTTTACAGGTCTGTTCGGTATCCTTATGGCCAAATACTCGAACTCAGAGGACAGCCTGTTTTCTACCATCTACAATGGCAGAAACGATTCCAGACTTGAGAACACCGTCTGCATGCTTGTAAAGACGCTTCCAGTTTATTGCAAAGCCGATCCGGGAACTACCATCCAGGCATATATGACAGAACTTTCCGAACAGCTTTTGTCCTCAATGGCAAATGATATTTTCCCATTTTCCGATATCTGTGCTAAATACGGATTTAATTCGGATCTTACCTTTGCATACCAGGCAGAGCTCAGCGATGATTATCCCATTGGTGATACGATTGCCAGAGGCCATGACCTTTCCCTGGATATGGCGAAAATGCCATTGCTGATTCAGGTAAGGGAGTATGATCATTCATATGTACTTACCGCAGCGATATGTACAGCCAGGATTTTATTGAGGGAATCCTTGATTCCTACGAAGCGGCAATGGGCTCCATGCTGAAAAACAAATATATATCAGAAATTTCTGTTATTTCCCAGAACGGGGTAAATAAGATTGCAGAGTTTAACAATACAGCCTGCGAATATGACAGAAGCAAGACGATTTCCGATCTGTTTGACGAACTGGTCCAGACCATACCAGACCATGTAGCTGTGGCATATAAAGATAAAAAATATACTTACAAAGAACTGGATGAAATCAGTGACAGACTTGGAAAATATATTGCGTCCCAGGGAATCGGCAGGGAAGATGTAGTCTCTATTCTGATTCCACGCTGTGAATATATGGCAATCGCACCTATGGGTGTCATTAAAGCGGGTGCCGCATACCAGCCTCTTGATCCGACCTACCCCAAAGACCGTCTCATGTATATGCTTGAGGACTCCGCAGCCAGGCTTCTGATCGCTGACAGAGAGCTTTTGCCATTGGTAGATGGATATCAGGGACCTGTTTTGTTTACAGATGAGATCATGCAGCTGGAAGACCGTGATGTAGAACTGAAAAAACCAGGTATTCATGATCTGTTTATCCTGCTTTATACATCCGGTTCCACAGGCGTTCCAAAGGGATGTATGGTTGAATATGGAAATATTACTGCATTCTGCCACTGGTACAAAAAATATTACAGTGTAGATTTTGATTCCAGGGTAGCAGCTTATGCGTCATTTGGTTTTGATGCGTCCATGATGGATACTTACGGAGCAATTGCAAATGGTGCCCAGCTTCATATTATTCCGGAAGAGATCCGCCTGGATTTCCTTGCACTCCAGCGCTACTTTGAAGAAAATGGCATTACTCATTCCTTTATGACAACACAGGTGAGAAGACAATTTGCACTTGAAATGGAATGCAAGAGCCTGAAACATCTTTCTATAGGTGGAGAGAAACTTGTTCCTCTGGATCCACCGAAGGATTATAATCTGTATAATGCATATGGACCTACCGAATGTACGATTTTTACCACCATATTTGAAATAGATAAATATTATTCCAACGTACCGATCGGAAAGGCACTTGACAATTTCAAGCTTTATATAACCGATAAATTCGGGCATTTGCTGCCATACGGTGCCTGTGGCGAGTTGATGATTTCCGGCTTACAGGTTTCCAGAGGATATCTTAATAAACCGGAGAAAACCGCTGAGGTTTACACGAAAAATATTTATGATGCTACAGAAGGCTATGAAGTGCTGTACCATTCCGGTGATGTTGCAAGATATCTTCCGGATGGAAATATCCAGATCATCGGCAGAAAAGATTCCCAGGTTAAGATCAGAGGCTTCCGAATTGAGCTTTCAGAGGTTGAGGAAGTCATAAGAAGATACAAAGGCATAAAGGATGCAACGGTAGTTGCATTTGATGAAGCTGGCGGCGGTAAGTACATTGCTGCCTATGTGGTATCTGACAGCGAAGTTGACATAAATGGATTAAATGCATTTATCAAAGAAACGAAGCCTGCATATATGGTACCTGCTGTTACCATGCAGATTGACGAAATACCGCTGAACCAGAATCAGAAGGTGAACAAAAAGGCGCTTCCGATGCCTGAGAGAAAAGTGGCAGAGATCATTCCGCCACAGAATGAGACCCAGCAGAAATTATTTGACTGCATTGCAGAGTTACTGGGTTATACGGAATTTGGAATCACCACAGATGTTTATGAAGCAGGACTGACCTCCATCAGTGCCATCAAGCTGAACATTCTGATTTCAAAAGCCTTTGACATTGTCATCAAAACATCAGATATCAAGAGCAATCCGACCATTCAGCTGCTGGAGGGCTTTGTCAAAACTGCGGGAAAAGAAACAACAAGAGAAATACAGGAAAATTATCCTCTTACCAATACCCAGGAGGGAATTTTCATTGAGTGTACTGCCAATATGGGATCCACCATTTACAACATTCCATATCTTCTGAAGTTGGACAAAAAGGTAGATCTGGACAAGCTTGCGAGGGCTATTGACAGTACAGTTGCGGCACATCCTTATCTGAAGACCCGTCTCTTTATGAGTGAAGAAGGAGAGGTCCTTCAGAAACGTGATGATGCCCTGGCTTATAAAACACAGATCATAAACGGAATGAATAAAGAAACCCTGGTTCGTCCGTACATGCTGTTTAATGAGCAGCTTTTCCGCTTCGAGATTTACAGAACCTGTGATGGAAATTATCTGTTCCTTGACATTCACCACATTATTGCTGACGGTACATCCCTGGGCATTATCATTAATGATATCAACAGGGCCTACAGTGGAGAAACGCTTGAAACGGAAGTCTATACTTCCTATGACCTTGCCCTTGATAACCGGGATGCGCTGGCTGGTGAGACATATAAGAATGCAGAGGATTACTACAGATCCATTTTTGAAAAAGCAGGTGGAAGTATAAACTTCTACCCGGATAAAAACGGGCCGGTTCCAACAGCAGAGCTTTATCACAGAGAGACCAGTGAATTTACTGTACAGGATGTGAAGGCTTTCTGTAAGAAGCATGGAATTACGGAAAATGTATTTTTCATTTCCGCTTTTGGTATCACACTTGGAAAATACAATTTCAGGAAGGATGCTGTGTTTACCACGATTTATCATGGCAGAAACGATTCCAGGCTTTCCGATACCGTTGGTATGCTTGTTAAGACACTTCCTGTTTACTGTGATTTCTCAGGCAGCACGGAGGACTGTCTGAATGATGTCCAGCAGCAGCTGATCAATTCCATGAACAATGATATTTATCCGTTCTCACAGATCAGCCATGAGTTTAACATCAAAGCAGACGCAATGGTCATCTATCAGGGAGATAATTTTGCATTTGATAACATCGGCGGGGAATATGCAAAGGAAGAGCCTGTTCAGTTAAATATGGCGAAGGCACATGTTTCCATCAGTATTTCAATTGAAAGAAATAAATTTGTCTTTGAGATTGAATACAGAGGGGATATGTATAACGAGGAGACCATTCAATATCTTGCTGACAACCTTGAAGCTACAGCGGATGGAATCCTCAGGGAATGTGATCCGTCAGACATCCGGCTTATGTTTGAAGAAGAGACAAGGATGGAGGATGATCCGTCCCATGCTGGAAAGACCTTTGTAGATCTGTTCCGGGAAGCTGTGGAAAAATATCCGGACAGACCGGCAGTCAGAGACGGAATGGGCGAGATCACCTACAAAGAACTGGACAAGATGTCGGATTACGTTGCACAGAAGCTTACCGAAAATGGATTTGGAAGGGAGAAGGCAGCAGGCATTCTGTGTGGAAGAACAAAGGAATTTGCCGTAGCATATGTGGGCGTCATGAAAGCCGGCGGAGCATATGTTCCGCTTGATCCGGAATATCTCCAGAGCAGAATCGAGTACATGCTGAAGGATTCTGGCGCCGAAAACCTGCTTGTAATAAACCGTTACCGCAGTCTTGTGGGCTTCTATGACCAAAATATCATCAGCCTTGACGAAGTGGCAGAGGAAGCAGAAGATTTCGAACTTTCTGTAGAGCTTACACCTCCGGCTCCTGAGAACCTTGCCTATATGATTTATACATCCGGTTCAACGGGCAAACCAAAAGGCGTTATGCTGGAGCAGAGGAATCTGCTGAACCTGATTGAGTATATCCTTATAACAAGAAAACTTACACTGGATGATATTGTGGCAGAATTTGCAAGCTTCTGCTTTGACGCATCGGTGATAGATCTGTTTGCCCCACTTACAGCAGGCGCAGTACTGTATATCCTTCCAGAGAGCATACGAAAAGATGCAGTTGCGGTTGGAAAATTCATAAAAGATGAAAAAATCACAACAGCAACATTCCCAACCCAGATGGGTGAGCTGGTTGCAGAGCTTCTTGACGATGCCCCGGCACTTAGATTCGTTACACTGGGCGGCGAAAAATTCAAGTATTACCGGGAAAGAACCTACCAGATGATCAATGGTTACGGTCCTACCGAGAATACAGTATCTTCTACAGAGTTCTGGGTTGACAGACAGTATGACAATATACCGATCGGAAAATCCCAGCGGAACATTCGCAGCTATATTGTTGACGAAAACCTGAACAGACTTCCGGTGGGAGCATCTGGTGAGCTTTGCCATGCCGGCCGGCAGATCGCAAGGGGATATCATAATCTTCCGGAGAAAACAGCCTCCGTATTTGTGGAAAATCCATTCTCTGTATGTGAGGAGGACAAGCGCCTTTACAGAACCGGTGACATGGTCCGTATGAAAGGTGACGGAAACATAGAATATATTGGAAGAATTGATTCCCAGGTAAAAATAAGAGGATACCGTGTTGAGCTTGGGGAAATCGAAGGTGCCGTTCTGAAGCATGAGCTTGTTAAGGGTGCTGCAGTTACGGTGGTTGAAAAAGGTGGAAACAAGTATATAACCGCTTATTATACAGGCGAAAGTATTCCGGATGACCAGCTTAAGACCTTCCTGGAGCCGCTTATCCCAGATTACATGATGCCGTCCTTTTTCGTTCATATTGATGAGCTGCCGATCACTCCAGGCGGCAAGATCGACAAAAAGGCGCTTCCAATGCCAGAGATCACCACGGCAGCAAATGCGGATTATGTAGAGCCGGTTACCACGGTTCAGAGAACACTTTGCGAGATTTTTGAAAAAGCACTGGGGATTGAAAAGGTAGGAATCGAGGATAATTTCTTTGAAATTGGTGGTTCCTCGCTTACCGCATCAAAGGTTGCCGTTATGTGTCTTTCCAAGAATATTTCCATTGTATATGCGGATATTTTCAAATATCCTACGATCCGTGAGCTTGCGGCGATTGTGGACAATAGCGAGGCATTTGAAAATTCACAGAGTGGAAATGAATTTGCAGATTATAATTACAACAGGATCCAAAGCGTTATCAGTGGAAACGTGGAAGAAAATATTGACCGGGTAACAAAGGAACAGCTGGGCGATATTATGATCACAGGTGCAACCGGCTTCCTGGGTATTCATATTCTGAAAGCGTATCTTGACAATTATGACGGTAAGGTTTACTGTCTGGTAAGGAAGGGTAAATATGAATCCATGGAGAAACGAATGATGCATATGTTGATGTATTATTTCGATAATCCATGCCAGGAGCTCTTCAGGGACCGTATCATCTGTGTAGATGGAGACATTACCTCGAAAGAACAGGTGGAAAAATTTGCAGACTATAAATTCAGTACCATTATCAACTGCGCTGCCTGTGTGAAGCACTTTGCAGCAGGAGATGTACTTGAAAAGATAAATGTACATGGAGTTGAAAATCTGATTGAATTCTGTAAAAATAATGGCCGCAGGCTGATCCAGATTTCCACGGTTTCTGTTGCAGGGGAAGGCTCTGATGGTGTTCCGCCAATGTCCAGGGTTTTCTGTGAAAATGATCTGTATATTGGACAGAATATTACCAACGAGTACATCCGCACCAAATTCCTTGCTGAAAGGGCAGTGCTGGAAGCTGTTTCTGCCGGCCTTGACGGCAAAATCATCCGTGTAGGAAATCTGATGAGCAGAAATTCCGACGGTGAATTCCAGATCAACTTTATTACAAACGGATTCTTACGCAGTCTGAGAGGTTATAAAGCTGTTGGAAAATTCCCGATCGGCGGTATGCATGAAATCGCAGAGCTTTCTCCAATTGACTGCACTGCACTTGCGGTACTTAGGCTTGTACAGACGGACAGAAGATTTACCGTATTCCATGCATGCAACAGTCACCATATTTATATGGCGGATCTGATCTATGCAATGCGTAATTATGGATTTGACCTTGATATTGTAAAAGATGATGAATTCGAGAACGCTGTAAAGGAATTTGCAAAGAACAGTGAAGACTCCGATGTTGTTTCCGGACTTATCGCATACACGGCACATAATGAGAATGAGATTTACACTCTGGATTACAGCAACCGGTTTACTGCACAGGTTCTTTACAGACTGGATTATAAATGGCCTGTTACAGATGACAGATATCTGGAAAGTGCAATAGAAGCACTTGACAGACTTGCATTTTTTGATTAATCATAATAGTACAATACTTTCACAGGAAGAAAAATTATTATAAAGCGAATTACTGCAAAATAGCAGCTGATTAAGAGGAGGAAATACAAATGGAAATCGTAAGCAAAACAGAAGGAAGCAAAATGACTATGGAAATCAGTGGATGGCTGGATACCCAGACTGCACCTCAGCTGGAAAAAGAGCTTTCAGCTCTTGGCGGGGATATTACCAGTCTTGTATTTGATTTTGCTGCGCTGGAATATATTTCTTCAGCAGGACTGCGTCTGGTGATCGCTGCATACAAAAAATGGCTGGCAAGGACGGCTTCAAAATTATCAATGTTTCGGATGAAGTATTTGACGTTTTCAGCCTTACCGGATTCGACCAGAAAATTGATATTGAGAGACGAAGCAATTAATTATTTATAAAAGGCAGCCTGAATCGTGTGAACATATGATTTCTGAACTTTGCGAAACGGTTATGGATCGGGATCGTAAACAGAAACAATAAAACGGAACAGGGAGATGAGGTTACAATGTCTGGTAACGAAAAAGAAAAATATCTGGAACTGTCCTGTGATTTGTCAGAACTTGAAAAAATAAAAGCGTGTATCTTTGAGATTCCGGTTGAAAATGGAATAAAGAAGAAAATTTTTCTTGCATGTGACGAGATTTTTTCTAATATTACAAATTATTCCGGAGCAAAGTGGATACAGTTTTGTTGTATTAAGAATACAGATAAGGTAACGATCACTTTCACAGACAATGGAATTGCATTTAATCCCTTGGAAAGCAAAATCGAAAAGGATTTCGAGGATTTTGACCTGGGGGGAATGGGAATCAACCTTGTAAAAGAATTGTGCTCCCATATTGACTACAGTAATATAGAAGGGAAAAATATTTTAAGCCTGGAATTTACTGCTTAGTTTTTGCGGAACACCATATTTATCACCTAAATGGAGAAGTGAGCCTGTGCTGAATGTTACCAAAAATGAAATTATACAGAATCAATATTAATAATCTTGAAGATCCTTTGCAAAATGAAAGATTTCTGGAACTGGCAGGGCCGGAAAGAAGAAAAAAGGTCATCCGGTATCACAGACCGGATGACCGTAAAAGAAGCCTTGGCGCAGGAATCATTATCAAAAAGATCTTAAATGAAAACGGGCTTTCGGAAAACGATCTGAAGTACGGTGAAAATGGGAAGCCTGTGGTGGAAAAGCAGAAGATCTATTTTAATGTGTCTCACGCAGGCGATTTTGTTGTAGGAGTCCTGTCAGACCATGAAGTGGGGTGCGATATTGAAAAAGCAGAGAATGCGCCACTTGAGATTGCGGAGCATTATTTTACCCCGGGAGAATATGAGTATATAAAATATGCGTCTGACAAGAATAAGGCTTTTTTTACACTTTGGACATTAAAAGAAAGCTATATGAAAATGACAGGTAAAGGAATGAGTCTGCCCCTTGATTCCTTCGAAATAATCCGGACAGCAGATGGCTTTACACTAGGAAAATCTTCAGAAAAACAATGCTTTTTTAAGACAATAGAATTCGAAGATTATATTTTTTCAGTCTGTAATGAAACGGATTTTATTTTGATGCAGAAAGGCTTTACAGATATTATAAAACAGTAACTTTTTGCCTCAAAAATCATGAAGAATTATATGCAAAAGACTTGACGGATATGTCTGCTGTGTGGTAAACTGTACAAGCGACATGGAAGTTAGGTCTTTTTTTTATGCCTGAAAAGCGGTGGCGGATACACTGTAAAGGCGATTGAAGACCATGCAAATGAAAACACTGGAGGTGGAAGTTGTGCGCGTTAGGATTACATTAGCATGTACAGAGTGCAAGCAGCGTAACTACAATATGACCAAGGAGAAAAAGAACCATCCTGAGAGAATGGAAACAAAGAAATATTGTAAGTTCTGCCAGAGACACACAATGCACAAGGAAACAAAATAGTCACAGAGTTTGTGAGGTTAGGCTATGCAAGAAAAAGGAAAGTCTGCTGGCAAAAGCCAGAAGAAAAGTTGGTTTCAGGGACTTCAATCAGAATTTAAAAAAATTATCTGGACTGACCGCAGCACACTGATTAAGCAGACAATCGTTGTTGTGATTGTTACCGTTATTCTTGGTGTGATGATCAGTATTATGGACTCGGTTATTCTGGAAGGAATTAATCTTTTAGTCAAATAAAAGGATAAAGGTGATTGTATGTCAGAAGCGAAATGGTATGTTGTACATACCTATTCCGGGTATGAAAACAAGGTAAAAGCCAACATTGAGAAGACAATCGAGAACAGACATCTGGAAGACCAGATTTTGGAAGTACGCGTTCCGCTGCAGGATGTGGTGGAAATGAAAAACGGCGTGGCCAAACAGGTTCAGAAGAAGATGTTTCCTGGCTATGTGCTGCTTAACATGGTTATGAATGACGATACATGGTATGTTGTCCGCAACACCAGAGGCGTGACCGGATTTGTAGGACCGGGATCCAAGCCGGTTCCCCTTACGGAAGAGGAGATGCTTCCGCTGGGCATCCAGGAGGAAAACGTTCAGGTGGATTTTGCGGAAGGCGACATGGTTGTTGTGACAGGCGGAGCCTGGAAAGATACAACAGGCGTTGTTTCAGCTATTAATCTGCAGAAGAAGGTTGTAACAATCAGCGTTGAGCTTTTCGGCCGCGAAACGCCGGTAGAAATAAGTTTCGCAGAAATCAAAAAAATGTAACAGATATTACAAGGCTAACACAATATCGTGGGAGGGACATACCCCCGCCAATACCACATAGGAGGTGCCGAAAATGGCAAAGAAAGTAACAGGATATATCAAATTACAGATTCCCGCTGGTAAAGCAACTCCAGCACCACCTGTAGGTCCGGCTCTTGGACAGCACGGTGTAAATATCGTTCAGTTTACAAAAGAGTTCAATGCAAGAACAGCTGATCAGGATGGTATGATCATTCCTGTAGTAATCACTGTTTACGCAGATAGAAGTTTCAGCTTCATAACCAAAACTCCGCCGGCTGCAGTTCTTCTTAAGAAAGCTGCAAACATTAAATCCGGTTCCGGCGTACCGAACAAAACAAAAGTTGCTAAAGTTACAAAAGCTCAGGTTGAGGAAATCGCTCAGCTTAAGATGAAAGACTTAAATGCAGCATCCATCGAAGCAGCAGCAAGCATGATTGCTGGTACTGCAAGAAGTATGGGAATTGAAGTAGTTGATTAATCACAAATAGTAAGTGGGAGGGCTTTTCCCCGCAAATACCACAGGAGGTTATAGAAATGAAACGAGGAAAGAAATACGTGGAAGCTGCTAAGGCAGTAAACCGCGCAACATTATACGATACTGATGAAGCTATCAGCTTAGTGAAAAAAGCTGCTGTTGCCAAATTTGACGAGACTATCGAAGTTCATATCCGCACAGGCTGCGATGGACGTCATGCAGATCAGCAGATCCGTGGTGCAGTAGTTCTGCCACACGGTACAGGTAAAACTGTTCGCGTTCTTGTATTCGCTAAGGATGCAAAAGCTGAGGAAGCTAAGGCTGCAGGTGCTGATTTCGTAGGCGCTGAGGACCTTATTCCGAAGATCCAGAATGAAGGATGGCTTGACTTCGACGTTGTTGTTGCAACTCCAGATATGATGGGTGTAGTTGGACGTCTTGGCCGTGTACTTGGACCGAAAGGTTTAATGCCTAACCCGAAGGCTGGTACAGTAACTATGGATGTTACAAAAGCTATCAATGATATCAAAGCTGGTAAGATTGAGTATCGTCTTGACAAATCAAACATTATCCATGTGCCGATCGGTAAAGCTTCCTTTACTGAGGAGCAGTTAAGCGACAACTTCCAGACGCTGATTGGAGCTATTGCTAAGGCTAGACCTAGCACACTTAAGGGACAGTATTTAAAGAGCGTTGTTATTGCGCCGACTATGGGACCTGGTGTGAAGATCAACCCGATCAAGTTAGCTTAATAGATGAGAATGAAGAGCACTCACCGCGAGGTGGGTGCTTTTTTTGCGTTGTGGAATGAGGTACGCCGGGGGATGGTGCTGGGGCCGGGGTCTGGTGGAGGAACCTTGCAGGGTCTAAGAGGGCTGGTGGTTACTAAGGGCGCCCAACGATACGGACAAACTCGCTCCGTTGGAGCTCAGACAGTGTCCTTATCTTTGGGCAACGTAACCACCAG
>JAQXQS010000092.1 GCA_029101305.1 Clostridia bacterium
GAAAAAGAAATTTAGGAAATAGAAGTTGAAAATGAAATCGCCTTGACAAGTAACATTGGTAAATATAACAATGCAATTATAAATTCTGCTTGCATTTCACACAACTTTGTGGTATACGTAAAACTATCTAAAGGTAGTTTATGAAATATCAAAAGATAGCGATTGAAATGGAGGAATGCTATGAGTAACAATCGAAAAGAAGAGATTCTCCTTGCAACCCTGGAACTGGCTTCCGAAAAAGGACTTGGAAGTGTCTCCTTAAACATGATTGCGGATAAGGTCGGAATCCGGAAACCATCCCTTTATAACCATTTTTCTTCAAAAGAAGAACTGGTGGAAGCCCTGTACCAGTTCCTGCGTGAGCAAGCCAAAAAGAAATCCGTCTCCCAGATGGTGGATTACAGTTCCTTTTTCGCAGGGAAAACTGCACTGGAGATCTTACAGCAGACGGTCGGGGGATATTTAAAAATAAACCAGCAGGGACCAATGCTCATGTTTTACAAAGTGATCTATTCCGAACGGGCCATTACCCCGATGGCAGCTAAAATCATGAAAGAAGAAACAGATAAGATGATCCTGGCAACCAAGCAGATGTTCTATGCAATGGAAATCCACAAGATCCTGCATTTTCAGAATCCGGACATGAGTGCCCTCAGTTTTGCCATGACAGTGCATGGACTTATGGACTATATGCTGGATCAGTGTAATGGAGATGTCCCTACGGCAGAACCGTCTCCTGCTTTGCTCAATGATTATCTGGAATGGTTCTGTAAAGAAAATGCCGTGGATAAAGAATCTGAAATAGAGAAAGGAAAAGGAATTTAGAAGAAATCGAAGAGATGGAAATACCAACTACAACAGGAGGTGATCCAGATGTTAATAAAAATACCTGATAAATGGATTCTGTGTCCTGCCTGCGGGGCAAAAACAAGGATCCAGATACTGGATGATACAGAACTGAAGAATTTTCCGCTATTTTGTCCAAAATGTAAAAGAAGCTTTATCATTAGCAGCAAACATCATATGATGGAATACCAATTAGACGCCAGACGCTAAGACGCAGAGCAGAAATGAACATTATACTGCCTGCGTCTTTTTGTATGGAAAATTAATTTTGAAACATTACATAAGGAAAAGAGTGAAAAACATGGAATACAACCATATCGTTATCTTAAAAAACAAAGCCAGACTGCAGCTTCGGAATGGCACTTATTCAGACGGGAAGGCAGTTTCTGAAGTTTTTAACCAGACACATGCCCAGACCGACTATCTTTTATCCTATCCGGATGAAAACAGTTTTGACAGTGAGCAGGAAGCTCAATTCCTACAGAAAAAAACAGAAAGTGAAAATGCAATCGAGATCCTGGCATTTTGGGATGGAAAACTTGTAGGGACTGCAGGGATTGAACCCATTGGAAACAAATATAAAGTTAAACACCGCGCGGACTTTGGAATCGCCATATTAAAAGAATACTGGAATCTCGGGATCGGACGTGCATTAACGAACGCCTGTATCGAATGCGCCAGGACAGCCGGATATAAGCAGCTTGAACTGGAAGTGGTAGCTGGTAATGAAAAGGCAATATGTCTGTATGAAAGTGTTGGCTTTCAGGAATACGGCAGGAATCCAAAGGGATTTCTGTCCAGGAATTCTGGCTGTTACCAGGAGTTGATCCTTATGAGACTGGAATTGTAATGTTTTAAATATTCAAAGGAGCAAATAGGAAATGAAAGCAATTGTTTACAAATCAAATGCTGGAAGTACGGCGCAGTATGCCAGTATACTCGGTCATGAGCTGGGGCTACCAGTCTATTGTCTGGAAGAGGCGCAAAGAAGATTATCCCCGAATGTGGAACTTCTGTATCTGGGCTGGGTGATGGCCGGTAAGGTTAAAGGATATGAAAAACTAAGAAACAGATATAAAATCCTGGCTGTCTGTGCAGTTGGTATGGGACAGACTGGTTCGCAGATAAAAGAAATCCGGGAAAAGAACACCATTCCAGAAGAAACCCAGGTATTTACCCTTCAGGGAAATTTTGATATTGAAAAACTTCATGGTATATACAAAATGATGATGAAACTTATGGTAAAAACAGCAGGAAAGTCCCTTGCCCAGAAAAAGGATCGTACACCAGAAGAAGAGGATCTGCTGGAAATGATGCAAAATAGACAAAGCCGTGTAAAAACAGAAAACCTGGCACAAATGCTTGCCTGGTACAGGCGGGCAAGATAAGGAGAAATTTATGCAGACGATTCTGATCATTGACGATGACGCATCCATTGGAAATATGGAACAGGGCATTACCTGCTTCTTCAGTGAGAAGCAGGTAATGCCCTGTATTTTTTCTAATCAGGTTCTTATTAAATTAATACTGACCACTCTGGCCGCCCTGTCCTGCAGACATGGATCTTTCCTGCGCCTCGATCATCTTTTTCACCATATAACCTCCAACACTACCATTCTGTTTGGAAGTCAGGTTTCCGTTATATCCGTCTGTAAGCGGCACACCTAATTCATTGGCAACCTCGAATTTGAAACGGTTTAATGCGCCCTTTGCTTCAGGTACAGCTGCTTTGTTAGAAGAAGTATTGTTAGACATAATCATTTTCCTCCTTGGTTCATTGTTTTTTTGTTTGATGTTACATTGCTAGTATGTGTTCTCCGAAAAAAAATACACTGGGAATAACTGGGGCAGATTTTCATCATATGCTCAGAAAAATTTCAATAATGAAAGAAAAAACTGTTATTCAACTTGACTCTACAATAGATGTAGGGTTTATGGTAAGATAGTTGTATTAAGGATTATGTCAAAATCAGAATGCCAGTCAAAAGAAAAACGATGTGATCCCGCATTTCATACATAGGAGGCAAAATTCCATGGAAAATGATCTTACTTCAGGCAGTGTATTAAAAAATATTGTTTATTTCTCACTGCCATATCTTTTATCTTATTTTTTACAGACACTTTATGGTATGGCAGATCTGTTTATCATAGGTCAGTTTGAGGGCGTTGCAGGCACAACAGCTGTATCGGTGGGAAGCCAGGTTATGCATATGCTGACGGTAATGATCGTGGGCCTTGCCATGGGAACAACGGTTACCATCGGCCAGGCAATTGGTGGAAAAAATAAAAAGCAGGCAGCACTTGATATTGGAAATTCTGTCACGTTGTTTATGACACTTTCTATTGTGCTTGCAATTCTGTTATTACTATTTGTAAAACCGATTACTGCCATTATGTCCACTCCCAGGGAAGCAGTAGCAGGCACGGTCTCTTATCTGACCATCTGCTTTATTGGTATTCCGTTTATTACAGCATATAATATTATCAGCTCCATTTTCCGCGGAATGGGTGATTCCAAAAGTCCAATGTACTTTATTGCAATTGCCTGTGCTGCAAACATTGCACTTGATTATGTGTTCATAGGCGCCCTTCATCTTGGCCCTTCCGGAGCAGCACTTGGTACAACTCTTTCCCAGACAATCAGTGTGATCATTTCCCTTTATGTAATCACAAGGAAAAAAATTGGGATTTCCCTATCCCGTACCGATTTTCAGCCACGCAGGCAGACCATGGGGAAAATCCTGCAGATTGGAATTCCCATCTGCTGTCAGGACGGTCTGATCCAGGTTGCCTTTATCATTATTACCATTATCGCAAACAGGCGCGGTCTGACAGATGCTGCAGCAGTTGGAATTGTGGAAAAAGTGATCAGTTTTCTGTTTTTGGTTCCTTCCTCCATGCTGTCTACGGTATCCGCTCTTGGGGCACAGAATATTGGGGCAAACAAGCCGGAACGAGCCAAAGAGGTTCTTCGTTATGCAGCTATGATAGCAGTTGGCTTCGGAATCTTTGTAACAATTCTGATCCAGCTCATTGCCAGACCGGTCGTTGGAATGTTTACAGCTGACGGCGCTGTTATTCTGGCTGGTGAACAGTATTTAAGAGGCTATATTCTGGATGTTATTTTTGCCGGGATCCATTTCAGCTTCAGCGGTTATTTTTGCGCATGTGGAAAATCCGGCCTGTCCTTCATGCATAATATAATCGCAATCACGTTGGTCAGAGTCCCAGGTGTGTATCTTACCTCTAAACTGTTTCCGGCAAGCCTGCTCCCAATGGGACTTGCCACTGCCGCAGGATCGCTTTTGTCTGTTATTATCTGCGTAATTGCTTATACTGTGATAAATAACAAAACAAAGAAAACTTCTAAAGCTACAATATAATACCAAATACACAGATTACAAAAAGGAGATGACCGATCATCGAAAATAAAGCTTTATTCCAGATTGGCGAAGTAGCCAGAATGTTTCATTTAAGTGTGAGCAGTCTCCGCCATTACGAGAAAATGGGGATTCTCATCCCTGAGGTAACAGATCCGGATACAGGCTACCGTTATTACAGTACCAGACAGTTTGAGCCATTAAACACCATCCGTTACCTTCGGGCCCTTGATATGCCACTAAATGAAATTGCAGATTTTCTCCAAAACCGTGATCTGGACAAAATCGAAGAAAAATTAAAACAGCAAAAAGAAATTGTGATACAGCGGGAACTGGAATTAAAACGGGTTGAACGGAAAATTGAGAACCGGCTAAATCAGTTAACGGATGCCAGAAATTCAACCCTGGACGTTATTTCCCTTATAACAGCAGATGCATATCGCCTGGTGTGGATTGAGGATACCCTTACCATCCGGGAATTTGTGGATATGGAAACACCTATCCGCAAACTGGAGCAGAAGCAGAATGAAGCCCTGATCTTTCTGGGAAAAGTGGGAGTTGGAATATCCCCGGAAAACCTGGAAAATGGACTGTACCAGCAATACAATGGGATTTTCCTTATTCTGGATGAGGAAGACCAGTACGAGGGCAAAGTAATCCAGGTTCCGCAGACCTTATGCGTACGTGTCCGTTTCCGCGGAAGCCATGGGGAAGCGCCTGCACAGTATGGAAAACTGATGGATTATATACAGAAGCATCATTTAAAGATAATCGGTTTTTCACGGGAAATAACCATGATCGATTACGGATTTACAAATGATACTGATAAATTTGTGACAGAAATCAGTATTCCTGTAAAATGTTAAACAGTTGGGTCGTTTTTCGAACAACTGTTTTCTTTTTTATTGCTTTTTTGCACTCCGTGTGGTACCTTTTAAGAAAAAGACTGGAGTACAAATACATGAAAAAAATATTAAAAATCCTTGGCTGTTTTCTTGGAGCAATCATCATTTTACTTGGCGGATATCTGATTTATCTGTTTGCAAGCTATCACCGTATTCCGGACAACCAGGAACTAGAAGTAGAGACTGCAGCCGCCGCTTCATCAGATACTCTTACTGTCGGTAACGAATATTCTGCCCTTACTTATAACATTGGTTTTGGGGCATATACCCCGGATTTCAGTTTCTTTATGGACGGCGGGAAATCTTCCTGGGCTAAGAGTAAAGAAAGTGTCCTGGATGCCGTTCAGGGAGCAGGGACGCTTGCTTCCTCCTATGATCCTGATTTTGCCATGATCGAAGAGGTTGATCTTGATTCTACAAGAAGCTACCATGTAGATGAATATTCCCTTCTGAAGGACTGTTTCCCGGATTATTATTATGTATTTGCACAGAACTACGATTCTGCCTTTTTGTTTTATCCCTTTACCCAGCCTCACGGGAAAAGCCGATCCGGAATCGGGCTTTTTTCCAGATATCCGGTTACTTCAGCGCTTCGCAGAAGCTTTCCGGTATCTACCTCTTTTACAAAATTTTTCGACCTGGACAGATGCTACAGTATTTCCAGAGTACCGGTAGAGAACGGGAAAGAACTGGTGATCTTTGCATTACATATGTCTGCATATGGCAATAGTGATGAGATCCGCAAAGGTCAGATTGGAATGCTTGCAGCAGATATGCAAAAAGAGTATGAAGCTGGTAATTATGTATTATGCGGCGGCGACTTTAACCATGATCTGAAAGCATCTGAGGATGACGTGTCCGAAAAAGAATCCTGGGCATATCCTTTTCCAAGAGAGGAGCTGCCTGAGCACTTCTCATTCGGACTGGATCTTCTGCCGGAAGAAGAGAAAGAGAATCTGTGGAACAGTGCCAGAAATGCAGATATGGAATACGTGCCAGATGTAACATATACCGTCACATTAGATGGCTTTATTATTTCCGACAATATTGAATGTACTTCGTATGAAAATATTAATACCGGGTATTCTTATTCTGACCACGATCCAGTGTTTATGAAATTTAGACTAAAATGAAATCTATAACGGCCTTTTTGACAATTACAGGCTGATAATTGAGAAAGGAGAGCGGTGGCATGGAAATTACGAAGAATACAGATTCGTTAAGATTAAATAAGAGCAATGACCGCACTTACCTCTGCATCGACCTGAAATCCTTCTATGCGTCTGTGGAATGCATAGAACGTCATCTGGATCCCCTGACCACCAATCTGGTAGTTGCAGACCCATCCCGCACCTCCAAGACCATCTGTCTTGCAGTTTCCCCTGCACTGAAGGCATATGGCATTTCTGGACGAGCCAGATTATTTGAAGTAGAGCAGCAGATCAAAAAGGCCAACCACATGCGCCTGCAGCATGCACCCGGACACCAATTTACTGGCTCCTCCAGTAATTCCGGAGAGCTTTTTGCCCATCCTGAATATGCCATTGATTATATTACCGCACCTCCCAGAATGGCCCATTACATGGAACACAGCACACGGATCTATAAGCTCTATCTGAAATATATTGCGCCGGAGGATATCCACATCTATTCCATAGATGAGGTTTTTATCGACCTTACCGATTATCTGCCAGCTTCCGGAAAATCAGCTCAGGATTTTGCAAGAGAGATGATTCTGGATGTTCTGAATACGACAGGAATCACAGCTACAGCTGGAATTGGCACAAACCTGTATCTGGCGAAGATTGCCATGGATATCGTTGCCAAGCATATTCCCGCAGACGAACACGGTGTTCGGATTGCCAGTCTGGATGAAATGGGTTACCGCAGACAGCTGTGGAGTCACAGGCCCCTTACAGATTTCTGGAGAGTTGGAAGAGGGTACGCCAAAAAGCTGGAAGAAAATGGTCTTTTTACCATGGGAGATATTGCCCGCTGTTCTCTGGGTGGACAAAGCGATTATTACAATGAAGAGCTTTTGTACAAGCTGTTTGGAATCAATGCAGAGCTTCTGATCGACCATGCCTGGGGCTGGGAACCATGCCAGATTTCCCATATTAAGGCTTATAAACCGGAATCTAACAGTATCTGTTCCGGACAGGTTCTGCAATGTGCTTACACTGCGGACAAAGCCCGGCTGGTGGTTCAGGAAATGGCAGATCTTCTTACATTGGATCTGGTGGATAAAAAGCTCGTTACCGACCAGCTGGTTCTCACAGTGGGGTATGATAAAGAGAATCTGACAGATCCTGCAATCCGCAAACGATATCATGGTCCTGTGACTACAGACCACTATGGACGTCAGATTCCGAAGCACGCCCATGGAACAGAAAATCTGGACAGCCAGACCTCCTCCACAAGACTGATCACGGAAGCCGTTCTGCGTCTGTATGACCGGATCATAAATCCCAGCCTGTTGATCCGGAGAATTTACCTGACATCCAATAACCTTATTCCGGAGGATGAAAAAAGCCTGAATATCTCATGGGAGCAGCTGGATCTTTTTACAGATTATAAAGCATTGGAAATGCAGCAAAAAAAGGAAGCTGCTGTGCTGGAACGTGAAAAGAAAATGCAGCAGGCAGTTCTCGATATTAAGAAAAAATTTGGAAAAAATGCCATTCTTAAGGGTATGAATCTGCAGGAAGGGGCGACTGCCAGGGAACGCAATGGTCAGATTGGCGGCCACAAGGCTTGACTTAAACCATACTTTATGGTTTATCATAAATTGAAAGAATTATTTATGAAGAAGTGTTTTAATAATTAATATGACTGTCTTAATAAGTGACAAGGGAGATTGTATATGCAGAATACTATATTTGATCAGATTGTAGACCGTAGAAACACGGGTTGTATGAAATGGGATGTAAAAGATGGCGAGCTTCCTATGTGGGTTGCAGACATGGATTTCCAGACTGCACCGGAAATTACAGAAGCTATCATAGACCGGGCAAAACACGGAGTGTTCGGTTACACCCTTATTGAAGAGGAATGGTATCATGCATACCAGAGCTGGTGGAAAAACCGCCACAATTTTGAAATTCCAGAAGAATGGCTGATTTTCTGTACTGGTGTGGTTCCTGCAATTTCCAGTATCGTGCGCAAAATGACCACTCCTGCTGAAAAGGTGGTGGTGCTTACACCGGTTTATAATATTTTCTTTAATTCGATCGTAAATAACGGCCGGAATCCTTTGGAATGTGAACTGGAATACAAAGCTGGAGAATATCATATCAACTGGGAGGATCTGGAAACAAAGCTGGCTGATCCACAGACTTCACTGATGATTTTCTGTAATCCCCACAATCCGGTCGGAAAAATATGGGATAAAGAAACGCTGAAAAAAATCGGTGATCTTTGTGTGAAATATCATGTACTTGTTTTATCAGATGAGATTCACTGTGACCTGACGAGACCAGATAAAGACTATATTCCATTTGCCTCCGTTTCTGAAAACTGCCGGAACAATAGCATTACCTGTGTAGCTCCGACCAAGGCCTTTAACCTGGCGGGTATCCAGACTGCAGCAGTGATCATCCCGGATCCTTTTATCCGTCATAAGGTGAACCGTGGCTTAAATACCGATGAGGTTGCAGAACCGAATGTTTTTGCAGCCATTGCCCCAGTGGCAGCCTTCCAAAAAGGCGGAGCATGGATGGACGGATTAAAAGAATATCTCTGGAAAAACCGGAAATATGCGGAAGAATATATCAGCAGGGAAATTCCCCAGATTTATGCTGTAAAAGGAGATGCGACCTATCTTTTGTGGCTGGATTGCACCCGGATTTTCCGAAAAGAGCAGGATCTTTGTGAATTCATTCGTGAAACCAGTGGGTTATACCTGTCTGATGGAAGGGCCTATCACAATGGAGAAGGCTTTCTCAGAATGAATCTTGCCTGCAGAATGGATGTGTTAAAAGATGGATTACAGCGATTAAAAAAGAGTATTCAGGCGTATTGTAAATAATGTGATAAAGGGGAGGGAGAACTATGTCTCATTTGTCTCTCAATCATAAATATGATGATATTATAAATTTACCACATCATGTTTCCAAAACTCATCCACCAATGGATATTATGGACAGAGCTGCCCAGTTTTCCCCATTTGCAGCCTTGACAGGCTATGAAGCTGCCGTAAAAGAAACCGGTCGTCTTACCCAGCCGAAAATCGAGCTGGATGAATCAGAGAAACAGCTCCTGAACGAAAAGCTTCAGCTTCTGGAGAAAAATCTGACCATGCGTCCGGAAATAAAACCAGAAGTGACACTTACTTATTTTGTCCCTGATAGCAAAAAGGATGGAGGCGCTTATCATACAGTTTCGGATAAAATACAGAAAATTGATCCATATAAAAGAACAATCCTACTTGATACGGATGTGGAAATACCAATTGAAAATATAATCAATCTGGAAATTTAGTTTAAGTTATCAGATCAGTTCTGAAAATAGACAAAATATCAGGAATATGGTAGTATAAATCCATTACCAATGTAACTAAGGAGTTTTATCTGGAAATGGAAATAAAAACAAACCGGAAAACGATCAAACTGCGTACCGCACTTGTTTTTTGTATCGTATTTATAATATCAATCATCTGTACCTGTCTTTTGAATCGGAATCAGATAAAAGAAGAGCAAATGAAAGCCCGGTACACTGCCGAAGCCACTGTAAACAGAATTGAATCCCAGATCAACCAGTATCTTGTAGCATCTGATTTTCTGAAAAACATCATAGAGGACGGAGTCAGTATCGAAGCAGAAGATTATGCAAACTTGTGCAGGCTTCTTCAGGATGAAACTCATGTGGTAGAGGCCTTTGAACTGGCTGCAGGTGGTACAGTATCCCAGGTGTATCCTGTCAAGGGAAACGAAGAGGCCTTCGGACTTGATATGCTGGAGCATCCCGAACGAAAAAAAGAGGCCAGACTTGCCAGGGACAGCGGACAATATACCATAGCAGGTCCCTTTGAGCTGGTTCAGGGTGGAACCGGCGCATTGCTCTTTGACCCTATTTATACATCTGATTCATCCGGAAATGAGCAGTTCTGGGGATTTTCCATTCTGGTTCTCAATTGGGGGAAATTCGTAGATAGATTAGGTCTGGATTCCCTGGAAAATGCTGGCTACGACTATCAGATCTGGAAACGCAACATGACCACAGAAGAGGATGTGACACTGGCTCAGTGCGAGGATATCAATCTTTCCAGTGCTCTTGAAGTTGCCTGTGAAGTCCCAAATGATACCTGGTATTTTGAGATTTCCCCTAAAAAAGGATGGATTTCCAATAATGTCGTTTGGGCAGACTTTCTTTTTTCTCTGGTGGTTGCTGCCCTGGTATCGCTCTGGTACTGGCAGTTTGAACTTCAGCGTTACAAAGACCAGGTTTATGCAAGAAAGATTGAAAGATCTGCGGAAAAAGCAAGGCGTGCCAATGAAGCAAAAACCCGTTTTCTTTTTAACATGAGCCATGATATCCGCACACCTATGAATGCGATCATTGGTTTTTCTGATCTTCTGGAAGAACATATTGATGAGCATGAAAAAGCAGTAAATTACATTCAGAAAATCAAGTATTCCAGTGAATTCCTGCTTTCCCTGATCAATGATATGCTGGAAATGGCAAGGATTGAAAGTGGAAAGGCATCGCTGAATCCAGGAATCGTAAATATAAAAGAGTTTATGGAATCCCTGGAAGCTGTTTTTGAACCAGCTACCAGAAAGAAAGCATTACAGTATTCCTGTGAGCTTAACATCAGACACGATATGGTGATCTGCGATGAAACAAAAATGCGGGAAATTCTTCTGAATGTTCTTGGAAATTCTGTGAAATACACCCCGGATGGCGGCAAGGTTACCTTACGTGTTACAGAGCTTCCGGATTCTGCTGCTGGATATGCAGCGACCAGAATTGTTGTGGAAGATACCGGAATTGGAATGAGCGAGGAATATCTGCCTCATATTTTTGAAGAGTTTACCAGGGAACATAGCAGTACAGAAAGCAAAGTTGTAGGCTCCGGACTTGGACTTCCCATCGTAAAATCACTGGTAGAACTGATGAATGGAACTATAAAAGTGGAAAGCGAAGCTGGAAAAGGCACCAAAACTACCATAGAGCTTTCGTTTCCTTTGCCAGAAGAAAATATGTCTGTCTCTCATGAGGCTGAAGCAAAGTGCCCGGATACGATTTCCGAAGAAGAAATTCCATCAGAAAATGAATCAATTACCGGAAAACAAAAAGAGTTTACAGGAAAGAGAATTCTTCTTGCCGAGGATAACGATCTGAATGCCGAAATTGCCATGACCCTTCTGGAAGAAAACGGTTTTACGGTAGAACGGGCAGAAGATGGACAGATCTGTGTGAACCTGCTAAAAGATAAACCAGAGCATTATTATGACCTGATCCTGATGGACATACAGATGCCAAATATGAATGGATACGAAGCTTCCAAAATAATCCGCGAAATGGGAAACAGCAGATCACAGATTCCGATTATTGCCATGACTGCCAATGCCTTTGATGAAGATAAAAAGAAAGCAATGGGTGCCGGAATGAATGCACATATTGCCAAACCTTTTGATCTTCGAGTGCTTCTGGACACCATGAAACGCATATTAGGATCTTATTCAAACACGCACCAGGAACATTCCTGAGTTTTTCGTCAAAATATACAAAGCCTGTTGCATGTAAAAAATGTTAACATTCAATGAATTTTGTATATATTCAAACGTTTTTCTTGCACTTCTTTTGTCAATTTGCTATAATTGTTACAATAAACAGAAAGAAATGGGAGAGGTGAACTATGAATTTAGGAATCATTGCACATAATAGTAAAAAAGTTCTCATTGAAGATTTCTGTATCGCTTATAAGAACATCCTGGCCAAGCATGAAGTATATGCTACCGGCACTACAGGAAGACGAATTGAGGAAGCTACCGGCCTTCATGTCCACAAATTTTTACCGGGCAGTATCGGAGGCGACAAGCAGTTCATGGAGATGGTAGAGCGACAGGATCTGGATATGGTAATACTTTTCTATAATCCTGTTATGATAGATCCGAAGGAGCCGGATATCACAGCCATTGTGAAGCGTTGTGACCAGTATAACATTCCTGTAGCCACTAATATCGCTACAGCAGAACTTCTTATCCTGGGTCTGGCACGTGGAGATCTGGATTGGAGACTGAATCTGAAATGAGAGTCATCGCAGGAAAAGCAAGACGACTGAACCTTAAGACTGTGCCGGGCATGGATACACGCCCCACCACAGACCGCATCAAAGAAACTCTTTTTAATATTCTTCAGCCTGAACTACTGGATTGCCGCTTCCTTGATCTGTTCAGTGGAAGTGGTGCCATCGGCATTGAAGCATTAAGCCGTGGAGCTGCTCAGGCTGTTTTTGTTGAAAAAAATCCCAAGGCATGTAACTGCATAAGAGAAAATCTTACATTTACAAAACTTGCAGATAGTGGTAAACTGCTGAACATGGACGTGCTGCAGGCCCTTCGTTCCCTAGAGGGAAAGGGCGTTTTTGACTGCATATTTATGGATCCGCCATATAACCATGAGCTGGAGCGCCAGGTTCTGGAATATCTTCAGGACAGCAGTATTCTTGATGAGAACACGTTGATCATTGTAGAAGCTGATCTTGCTACAGATTTCAGTTATGTAGAGGATCTTGGTTACAGGCAGCTGCGTTCCAAAGAATATAAAACCAATAAGCATATCTTTTTATGCCGGGGAAAGTGAGTAAAATACATGGTAATAGCTGTTTATCCAGGAAGTTTTGATCCGGCCACCTATGGCCATCTGGATGTAATCAGACGTGCAAGCGTGTCTTTCGACAAAGTAATCGTAGGAGTTTTGCATAATTCTGCAAAAAGTCCGTTGTTTTCTGTGGAAGAACGTGTTAATATACTAGAAAAGGCAACAAAGGACATGGCGAATGTAGAGATTAAGGCATTCGAAGGTCTTTCTGTGAACTTTGCCAGAGAAAATCATGCACAGGTGATCGTGCGTGGGCTTCGTGCAGTTACGGATTTCGAGTTTGAACTGCAGATGGCACAGACGAACCGGGTACTTGCTCCGGATGTTGACACCGTGTTTCTGACTACAAGCCTGGAATACGCTTACCTAAGTTCTACGATCATGAAAGAAGTGGCAAGCTATGATGGCGACCTGAGCAAATTTGCTCCACCGGAAATTACCGAAGCAGTTAAGAAAAAGATGCACGATTTGAAGAAATAGAATAAGGAGAGTTTACTATGAGCAGCAGAATTGAACAGATTATTGAAGAAATCGAAGAGTATGTAGACAGCTGTAAGTATCAGCCGCTTTCTACTACTAAGATTGTAGTGAATAAGGAAGAGATCGAAGAACTTCTTCGTGAACTTCGTCTGAAGACACCAGATGAGATCAAACGTTATCAGAAGATCATCAGCAATAAGGATGCGATTCTTGAAGATGCGCAGACCAAAGCTGACGCACTGATCGCAGATGCACAGACCAAGGCACAGGAGCTTGTTACCCAGCATGAGATCATGCAGAAAGCATATGCCCAGGCAAATGAGACCATCAATGCAGCAAACCGTCAGGCCCAGGAGATCCTGGATTCCGCCACACAGGATGCTAACAGCATTCGTCTCAGCGCCATCACCTATACAGACGATATGATGGCGAACATCGGTTCTGTTCTTACACAGACCCTTGAGGATGCCGGCGGCAAATATAAAGGATTTATTGATGCCCTTCAGGCTTGCATGGATGTTGTAAATCATAACCGTCAGGAGCTTGCTCCGCAGACAGCACAGGCAGCTGCCATGTCTGGTTCTTATCAGGTTGCTGATGCAGAGACTTCCAAGGAAGACGAAGCTCTTCTTGATGAGATTGGCGATAACTAATTCTACTGCGTGAAATTACATCTCTAACTATAGAATAGAAGTGTGAGTGCAGCAGTAACTGCCACATTCATACATTTTGCAGAAGCGTACGGGTGAAAGGAAATTTCCTTTCCAAGTACGCTTTTTGTTTGTGCCATAATACAAAAGCCCCCGAATGCGCTCATACACATGGCAAGAAGAACGCGGATTTTATATACGAACCCTGATAGCGCCAGATTATGCAGCCCAGTAGTAATTTCCAGTATTCCAAGGAAAAGATATTTCCCTTTAGGCGGCAGAATCCAGAAATGACTGACAGCTGCTGAACCGATTGAGAATAATAAAATATATCCCCCAAGTCTTGCCATGGTTTCAAAACTATTCATAATAGCAGAATCTATGATTCCGAAAGAATTTTCAGATAATGTACTCCTGTTTATCTGGCAAAATTCTGCCTGATCCAGCCTGTCATACCAGAAAAAACGAAAAAAGCACATGCAGGTCATGTCTGCGAGAAACAAAATCCCGGCAAGAAAACCAATATGTATTTTTCCCTCAAGACAGATCTGTCCCACATAGGTAGTAAGAAAGACCGGGCTTGCATTGTTGCAAAAGGTAAGCAGATATTCCGTTTCCTGTCGGCTGATTTTCCCTGCATAGTAAAGATCTGCCGCTAATTTTGCTCCCATAGGGTAACCGGTCAGAAGCCCCAGCAAAAATACGTAGGTTCCTCCTGGCGAGAGCCCAAAAAGCACCTTGAAAAAAGGCGCGATCGGATGTAAAATTTTCGTAATCCCATCTGTATGAACCAGGACTCCGGTCAGGATCATAAATGGAAGAAGAGTAGGAAGCAGGGTTTCCAGCCAC
>JAQXQS010000093.1 GCA_029101305.1 Clostridia bacterium
CCATCAGAAGGGTAAGAGCCTGTCTTTGACCTCCGGAGAGAAGTCCCACTTTGGAAGTAAGACGATCCTCAAGTCCCAGATCCAGGATTTTCAGAAGTTCTTTATATTCTGCGCGCTCAGCTTTTGTGATCCCAGAACGTAAAAGTCTTGATTTCCCGCGGCGTTTGGCGAGGGCCAGATTCTCTTCAATTCCCATAGTAGCAGCAGTTCCGGTCATAGGATCCTGGAATACACGGCCAAGGTAAGCAGCTCTTTTGTACTCAGAGAGCTTGGTGACATCGGTTCCATCAATGATGATCTGGCCTTCGTCTACTGGCCATACACCTGCAACTGCGTTCAGCATTGTAGATTTTCCGGCTCCGTTTCCACCGATGACAGTAACAAAATCGCCCTCATTTAATTTCAGAGAAAGTCCGTTCAAAGCAACCTTTTCGTTGATAGTTCCCGGATTAAAGGTTTTATATATGTTTTTAATCTCAAGCATTGTTCTTACCTCCACGTTTGGCTGGTTTTGCAAAATATTTTCCCTTCCAGTAAGGTACTGCCAGGAATACAGCAACTACAAGTGCAGACAGCATCTTCAGAAGGTCTGTGTCAATACCCATCCAGATAACGGTCTGAAGAACCAGGTAATAGAGGATGGAGCCGAATGCTACAGCCAGAAGGCGAAGTGCGAAATTGCGGAAAATACGACCGAAAATCGCTTCACCGATAATAACAGCAGCAAGTCCGATTACGATAGCACCACGTCCCATGTTAACATCTGCAAAGCCCTGATACTGTGCAAGAAGTGCACTGGACAGAGCAACCAGTCCGTTGGAAATCATAAGTCCGAGTACTTTGCAAAAATCAGTGTTGATACCCTGTGCGCGGGACATATTTGGGTTACATCCTGTGGCACGCAGAGAACATCCAAGTTCTGTTCCGAAGAACCAGTACAAAATAGCAATGATTACTACGATAAATAAAGCTACGATAAGGATTGTATTCTGTGTAATAGGCACGTTTTTGATACGGCGCAGGGAAATCAGAATCGGGTATTTGTCAACGTTGATGGCCTGGTTGGCTTTTCCCATGATCTTCAGGTTGATAGAGTACAGGGAAAGCTGTGTCAGGATTCCGGCAAGGATGGCCGGGATACCCATAAAAGTATGGAAAATACCAGTGACAAGTCCGGCTATCATACCAGCCAGAGTTGCGACCAGAAGAGATACCCATACATTGTGTCCGCTGATCATCATCATAACGCAGACAGCGCCTCCGGTACACATGGTACCATCTACAGTCAGGTCGGCGATATCAAGAACACGGAAAGTAAGATAAACGCCGATGGCCATAATACCCCAGATAAGACCCTGGGCAGCGGCACCTGGAAGTGCCATTATTAAGTTTGCGATTTGCATGTCTTTATCCTCCTGCATGCGAAAATTCTTTATTACATATGTTTAGAAACAAGCTAAAATGCATATTTATGCAGAAAATATGCTAAAAAATACATTCTGTTAAAAACGACACAAACAGCGAGAGAGGCTTCCCTTCCCGCTGTCTGTAATTTATGCTGCCAGAAAGCAGCCAAATGTCCAAATTATCTGTCAGAATCAATATGAGAATTTATTATTCTGCGTCTGCACCGATTGCAACGTAATCATCCGGAACTTCGATTCCAAGTTCTTCGCAGATATCTGCATTATATTCTTTGGTGAAGTTTGGTGCATATTCGATCGGCATTGTGGAGATATCCTCGCCGTCTTTCAGAATCTTAACTGCCATTTCACCAGTTGCTTTTCCAAGGTCATAGTAGCTGATGGAAAGTGTAGCAACACCACATCCGGAGCAGATTCCCTCTTCACCTGCGATTACCGGAACTTTTGCCGGAAGGCAGATGTTGTTGATCAGCTCGGTGTTGGAAGCTGCTGTATTATCTGTAGGAACATAGATAACATCGCTGTCTGCAACTGCATTTGTAACTACAGAAGAGATATCGTTGGAATCAGAGAATGCATAATATTCACAGGTATATCCAAGATCCTCAAGAGCAGCTTTTACAGTATCAACCTGATACTGGGAGTTTGGCTCAGCGGAGCAGTAGAGAAGACCTACATTCTTTGCATCTGGGAAGAGCTCATTGAGCATTGCAGCCTGCTGGTCAAGTGGAGCCAGGTCAGAAGTACCGGAAATATTTCCGCCTACAGGACCATCGAAGTCAGTAAGGTCAAGAGCTACGCCATACTCTGTGACTGCAGTACCAAGAATCGGAATCTCACTAGTTCCTGCTGCAGCTGCCTGAAGAGAAGCAGTAGCATTTGCAAGGATAAGATCTACATTGCTGGATACAAAGTTGTTAACGATTGTACTACATGTTGCGGAATCACCCTGTGCATTCTGCTCATCAAAGGTAACATTCTCTTCGCCAAGACCTTCTTTAACAGCGTCCTTGAATCCCTCTGTGGCAGCGTCAAGAGCTTCATGCTGAACCAGCTGGCAGATACCGATGTTGTATGTCTTCTGCTCTTCTGCGTGTACGGTTACTGTACCTGCAAGGCCTGCTACCATAGCTCCGGTCAGAATTACGGATAAAACTTTTCTTTTCATATATTACTTCCTCCTTAAAAGTATTTTCATGGTTTAAAGTATTGCCTGCACAAAATAATACCGCTTTAAAGCGTAAAAGTCAAGTTGCTTTTGGTATTTTTTTACATATTCTAATAGAGAAATAGTATTTTGAAAGGAATTTTTGACATGTCATATTCCATTATGATTGATGCCGGGCATGGTGGAAACGATCCTGGCGCGGTATATAAAGGCCGCAGGGAAAAAGATGATAACCTTGCGCTGGCCATGGATGTAGGAAGAATCTTATCTGAAAATGGGATTGATGTTTTATATACCAGGACTACAGATGAATATCTTTCCCCATTTGAGAGGGCAAAACTGGCGAATGAAGCAAATGTGGATTATTTTATTTCTTTTCATAGAAACAGCAGTCCGGAAGTGAACCAGTATAATGGGGCGGAGGTTCTGGTTTACGACAAAAGCGGCATCAAATACGAAATGGCGCAGAATATTCTTGGAGCGCTGGGCGAGCTTGGCTTTCGCGAAATAGGGGTACAGGCAAGGCCAGGGCTTGTTGTGCTGCGAAAAACCAAAATGCCAGCACTTCTGATCGAAACTGGATTTATAAATTCTGATGAGGATAATAAGCTTTACGATGAAAAGACAGAAGAAATTGCCCAGGCGATTTCAGGAGCAATTCTCGGAACCCTGGATCAGCAGAAAGGAGAAGAGCCACTTTATTACCGGGTACAGACGGGCGTTTTCAGAAAACGGGAAAATGCGGATCGGATGCTGTATATGCTTCAGGAGAAAGGATACCCGGCATATATTTTGCAGGACGGGGAGTTTTATAAAGTCCAGGTGGGGGCTTTTTTACAGCTGGATAATGCGATCCGTATGGAGCAGACCTTGCGGGATGAAGGTTATAGTACTTTGATCGTAACAAAGTAAGCTGGCTCCAGCATTTAAAGATAGTGTAAGATTTGAGCATTTTTGCGTATCGCGTACCGTGTTGCTGCAAACAAAGTGACAACAACCTGTTGCAGGG
Source organism: Clostridia bacterium (assembly GCA_029101305.1). Classification (GTDB taxonomy): domain Bacteria; phylum Bacillota; class Clostridia; order Lachnospirales; family Lachnospiraceae; genus Blautia_A. The sequence goes on from JAQXQS010000093.1 coordinate 3,602, forward strand.
AGATTACAGAATGAGTGTATGAAAAATATGGAAAAGTATAGAAAAAACATACAATAAAATATAGAAAAAACACTATAATAAAATTTAGAAAAACGCTATAATGAAAACTTGGAAGAGCACTGTAGTGAGAGAATGAAAACGCTATAATATCGAGAAAACCAGCCTAAATAGGCGTTGGCATTGTACGTGAAAAATGTGCTATTCAGAATAGTCTTTGCAAAAGAAAGGAAACAAAAGAGTGAATTACCCGGAATTTCTAAAACAGACAGAAGATTTTGTTTTTGTTGAAAATAAACCAGAAAAAGCTGATGTAATCTTTGTGCCAGGAAATGGATATCCCCAGATGGCGGAGAACGCTGCTTTATTGTATAAAGAGGGTTATGCACCCTATATTCTGCCAAGCGGGAGATATAGTATCACACTGGGAAAGTTTGCAGGAGTACAGTCCAAAAAAGAAGTTTACGATGGAATATATGAAACAGAATGGGAATTTCTTAAAACAGTACTTATGAAAAACCAGGTGCCAAAGAGTGCAATCCTGGAGGAAGACCAGGCGACGTTTACTTATGAAAATGCTATTTTTTCCAGGCAGGTGACGGATCTTCATAAAATTCAGGTGAAAAAAGCCCTGCTCTGCTGTAAGACCTATCATGCGAGAAGATCTCTTATGTATTATCAGCTTCTGTATCCGGAAGCTGAAATCCTGGTATGTCCGTCCTGCCCGGATGGAATTACAAGAGAGAACTGGCGCGAAACGGAAGAGGGAGTAGAGGCGGTTACCGGAGAAATGCAGCGTATTATAAAACAGTTTTGTCTGATGTTGGGAGATAAGGGGACAACAAAAAGATGAAGGACTGATAAAAGAGTCGATGAAAATTAAAAAATCCGAATGTTCCTGTAAATGGAGAAACATTCGGATTTTTATTTTTATGCTTTACTATCGGAATCTTCTGGCATTTCCCGATGTTCTGGAAGCCAGATGTGCACCAGTTCAATACGGTTTTTGTCAAGTTCATCTACAACCAGATGCATGCCGTCTTCCAGAGTGACAGATTCGCCTTCCCGTGGAAGACAGTCAAGCTGTTCAATAATGTAGCCGCCGACAGAATCATAGTCTTCAGATTCAAGCTTGGTACCAAGGGCTTCGTTGATATCGCTTAATTTGGCAGAACCAAGTACCTCGTATTCCCTTCTTGGCTGGATTTCGCGGATCGGCTCTTCTTCGTCTTCATCATATTCATCACGAATCTCACCAACGATCTCTTCAAGAAGATCCTCCAGTGTAACAAGTCCGGCGGTAGAACCATATTCATCCAGAACAATAGCAAGGTTGACAGACGCCTTTCTCATTTCCATCATAAGATCTGTGGTGCGCTTATATTCATAAGTGAAATAAGGCTCGCGGAGAATCTTGCGGATGGAAAACTGCTCCTTCTCAGGATAGAGAAGAAGATCCTTAATATTGATGATTCCAATGACGTTATCAGTATTGTCCTCATAAACCGGGAAACGGGTATGCATATCTTCTTTGAAAATATCCATAAGCTCCTGGTAGGTGGAGTCTACATCTATGAACGTCATATCAATTCTGGGAATCATTACATCCTTGGCAGCGGAATCACCGAAATCAAACACATTGTAGATCATCTGCTTTTCTTCACGCTCGATCACACCATTTTCCTGTCCCACATTTACCATGGAACGAAGCTCATGTTCTGTGATCGTATCCTTCTTTGCATTAGGATCAACACGAAGGAGAAAAAGAATGCCATTTGCCAGTTTCCCCACAATGTAAATGACAGGAGTCAGTACTGTCATAAGTGCATAAATCGGTCTGGCGTAAGAAAGAGCGAGGTCGTCCGCTTTCAATGTGGCAATGGTCTTCGGGGTGATTTCGCCAAATAGAAGAACAAGAAGCGTCATAACACCGGTAGCAATACCGATATACATACTTCCAAATACCTTCATGGTAAAGGTAGTCGCAAGGGAAGATGCGGCAATGTTTACGATATTATTTCCAATTAATATGGTACTGAGCATTTTCCCGGAATTGGAAATTACCTTCTCCAGGGTAATGGCTCGCTTATTTCCCTGTTCTGCCAGGGAATGGATGCGAATGCGGTTGGCGGCTGTCATGGACGTCTCCGCTGAGGAAAAGAAGGCGGATAATAGCACCAGAATTAATATGGTGACCGCCTGTATAGGGACACTTGAATCCAAATTATGTTCACTCCTTTTGGTGTATGATATTAGATAAGAATATACATGATTTAGATGGAAAATGCAAGGAAAACCAGAAGCTGCCGCTAAAATCATTTTGGTGAGCTGTATGCTTGAATTTTGGGAATGCTTTACAGATATTTTTTGTATCTCACGGAAAAGCCTTTTTATGTGTTTCGGAGCTTCAATATATAAGTCCACAAAAAAATAGAATTGGGGGGTGTCGAAAAAGTTAGAATTGTGTTATAATTCGATGTGGTAAAAAATAAAATAAATTGTTACAAAACATTTACAAAAGAATAAAGATTTGATATAGTGTACGTTAAGAACGAATAATTGCATATAAATTTAATTTACATACATACAGAGGTGCCAGGATGAAGAAGAAAAAGAACTTTATGTACAGAAAAAGTGTATCATTACTTGCGGCAGCCGCAATGACAGCAGTTCTGATGACCGGACAGGCTTATCCGGTAATTGCATGGGGACAGAATACGGAGACCAGACTTGAGACATCCAGTCTTATTCCTGATAATATAACGATTGAACAGCCAGTGGCTCTTTCAGAAGTAACATTGCCGAAAAGTGATTATGGAATTCTTTCCTGGGTAGATACATCATTTGTGCCAGACAAAAGAGTGCAGTCCTGTGAGGTTGTGTTTAAGCCTGCAGCAGATGTGGATCTCTCCTATTTGCCGGGCTGGGACGCAGAGCAGAAAGTTGTGAAAGGGAAAATTACGGTTGTTGTCAATAGCATTGAGGCAGATCGTGAGACGGATTCATCCCAGCTGGAAAGTGCAGAATCTTCTGGTACAGGAGCAAAGAAGCAGGATGACGCATTACAAGGTGAATCTGCAGATACAGGAAAGCTGGAGAATACACCTGATGCTGGTGAGGCAAAAGATGATATAGAGTCAGAAAATAAAGCTGGAGAGAATACATCTGCAGCTGGCAATTCTGCGGAAAATAGCAGTGAAGCACCTTCTGGAGCAAATGAAACTTCCAAGGATGGGGCTACAGGAAGTGCAGAAGAGGTTTCTGGTGAAAATACAGGAGCTTCTGAGAGTACAGGAAGTGATGGCACCCAGGATTCCCAGTTGGAAAATGGAAGCGCTTTGGCAGAACCAGATGGGAAAACAGATGATGGAAAGGCCGCAGAATCTGTTGGCGCTGAAATAACGGACAGCAGTGAAAATACAGACAGTAATGGAGATGTAAACAGCAGCGAAGCTGTAGACAACGGCGAAGCTACAGATGGTACAAATAACGCAGATAATGGTGGGAATGCATCCGACAGTGAAGCGGTAATAGAAGAAACTGGGAAATTAAATCAGACTCTGGGCATTGCGATGCCGGGAGCAACCGTTCTGGATGGCACAGATAAACCTGATGAGAAAGAAAATATTTTCGACAATCCTCTGGATTTCACTGTGGCAGATACAAGACCTGATGTGGCAGAAGACAATCTGACAGAGGAAGAACAGGCGGCAAGAGCTGCCCAGAACCATAGTTGTGACGGTATCCAGGTTTCAGGTATTGATCTTCCCTGGTATGTGCAGTTCCAGGTGACCAGCGGAGAGAATTACGAATTTAGGAATGAGAGTAAGGCGACAATTTTCCAGTCTTATGAATTTAAATTATGGGATCTGAAGAATAATATAGAGTATGAAATTCCAGATGGACAGTATGTAAGTGTGACCATTCCGGTAAAAGAAGGATATGAGTACTCTGTTGAGCATCTTCTTGACAATGGTGCTACAGAGACGATCATTCCAAGTGTAAATGGAAGTACTTTGGTATTCAGTACACATTCCTTTAGTCCTTTTGGAATTGCGGGCTTTCATCCTGTGATCGGTGACGAGATCGCCAACGGTGCTTATGGAGACGGAAGTACGCCGACTCCGACACCTACTGTAACAATCAGTGGTACTCCGACCCCGTCTCCGTTTGTAACAGGAGCAGGCACCAATGGAACAAGTGGAACTGGTACTGCTGATAAGAGTAACGGAACAGGAAATACAGATAATTCAAATGGTACAGGCAGTGGAAATAATGCAGGTACATCTTCCGGAGGAAACACAGCTGGCAGCACAGCTTCAGGTAACGGCAGCTCTGGCGGTGCTGGAACTTCTGGAAATGAAGCAGAAAATAGCAATGGTACTACTGGAACCGGTACTTCATCAGGCACATCTGATAATGGAACAGGAAATTCCGGAACAGTCACCGGAACCGATGGAAATGGAGCTGGAAACAGTTCTTCCGGTACTGCCGGCGGACAGACCACAGCAGCAGATACCTCTGCCAATAACGGCGCAGGTCAGACTTCAAACGCAGTAAAAACTGGTGACAACACGATGATCCTTCCATTTGTGATCCTTGTAGTTGCAGCAGCTGCTGTAATCATTATAGTACTTGTGGTACGCAGGAAAAAAGATAAGTAAGAAAAAGGAATAACAAGATCAGCCCTTCCATATATTGCATATGGGAGGGCTGTTTTTATGAAAATGAAAGCAATTTTAAAATCCTTACTATTTTCTTATGCAGTTACCGGAGTATTTCTATTATTTCTGGCGTTCCTTCTGTTTCAGTTTGATCTTGGGGAAAAGCCAGTGTCAGTGGGAATCGTAGCTGTATATATTTTATCCTGCCTTCTCGGGGGATTTATGGCTGGGAAAATTGTACGTAAAGACAAGTATCTGTGGGGGATTCTGTTAGGAGTTTTTTATTATCTGCTGCTGGTTACCGTCTCTTTTATCGTAAAAGGAAAATGGGATATGAGCCTGATGCATGCCATAACGACCTTTCTGATGTGCCTTGGAGGCGGTGCCCTTGGAGGTATGTTGTCTTGATAGAAATTGCCGCTAAAAAAAGTACTTTAAAAATAAAAAAAAATATGATATACTAGGCAAAGATTATATACATAAGGAGGCTAATACTATGCAGCATATCAAAACATTAAATACAAAGAATCTGCAGAACACTGTAAAGAAAGGCGGATGCGGCGAGTGCCAGACATCATGTCAGTCCGCATGCAAGACATCCTGTACAGTAGGAAACCAGAGCTGCGAGAATAAATAATCCAGGCGATTATACGAAGCAGCCGGGAACGTATGTAAGCAGCGGTGTAAAAGCCGCTGCTTATTCATGCAATAGGAAAGAATGAAAGGATATAATAACATGAGTCTGATTCACCGTTATCAGAACAATGGCTATAACATCGTGCTGGATATTAACAGCGGATGTATCCATGTTGTGGACGAGGTGACCTACGAAGTACTTCCTTATATGGAAGAAGGTCTGGACGCAGCAGCCATTGTGGGAAAACTGGGAGATCAGTTTTCAGAAGATGATATTAAGACATCAGTGGCAGAATGTGAGAAGCTGAAAGCCGATGGCATGCTTTTTACCAAGGATGTATATGAGAATGCCATTGATGCATTTACCAAGAATCGTCAGACAGTGGTGAAAGCCCTTTGTCTGCACATCGCCCATGATTGTAATCTGGCCTGTCGTTATTGCTTCGCTGAAGAAGGAGAGTATCATGGAAGAAGAGCTCTCATGTCTTTTGAAGTGGGCAAGAAGGCACTGGATTTTCTGATCGCCAATTCAGGATCCAGACATAATCTTGAGGTGGATTTCTTCGGCGGCGAGCCGCTTATGAACTGGCAGGTTGTAAAAGACCTGGTGGCATACGGCCGTGAGCAGGAGAAGATTCATAATAAGAAATTCCGTTTTACCCTTACCACAAATGGTGTTCTTCTGAATGATGAGGTAATGGAATTTTGTAACAAAGAGATGGGAAATGTGGTTCTCAGTATTGATGGCCGTAAGGAGGTTCATGATTTCATGCGTCCGTTCCGCAAAGGAGCAGGAAGCTACGATCTGATCCTGCCGAAGTTCCAGAAATTTGCAGAATCACGTAATCAGGACAAGTATTATGTAAGAGGAACCTTTACTCATCATAATCTTGACTTTTCCCAGGATGTACTTCATCTGGCAGACCTTGGGTTTAAGCAGATCTCCGTGGAGCCGGTAGTAGCGGATCCTTCAGAAGAGTATGCACTTCGTGAGGAAGACCTGCCGAAGATCATGGAAGAATATGATCTTCTCGCAAAAGAGATGATCAAAAGGGAGAAAGAGGGCAAAGGCTTTAATTTCTTCCACTTTATGATCGACCTTACTGGTGGTCCCTGCGTATACAAGAGACTTTCAGGATGCGGAAGCGGTACGGAATATCTTGCCGTAACTCCATGGGGTGATTTTTACCCATGTCACCAGTTTGTTGGGGAAGAAGAATATCTGATGGGAAATGTGGATGAAGGAATCACAAGAACTGACATCCAGAAAGAATTTGGCTGTTGTAACGTTTACACCAAACCAGCTTGTAAAGATTGCTTTGCAAGATTCTACTGCAGCGGTGGATGTGCAGCAAACGGATATCATGCCCATAAGGATATCAGAAGTAATTATGAAATCGGATGCGAGCTCCAGAGGAAGCGTGTGGAGTGCGCCATCATGATAAAGGCCGCACTGGCAGAAGACTGATAGCTCTTCGCCAGCTGCGAAGATTTCTGTCAGCCCTGCTTTTGCGAAAAACAAAAAAGAAGGGACAGAACAATGAAAAAATCAAGAGGAATCTTAGTCCTGATCCTGACTGCCATCGTTACCGTATTCTTCTGCTATACGGCTGCTGTAGGTATTGGCCCTACAGGAACCGGTTCCATGAAGAATATTAAGACCGGACTTGATCTGGCAGGTGGTGTCAGCATTACATATCAGGCAAAAGACAGCAACCCAAGCAGTGAGGACATGAGTGATACTGTGTATAAGCTGCAGAAACGTGTTGAGCAGTACAGCACAGAGGCACAGGTATATCAGGAAGGATCTGACCGTATCAATGTAGAAATTCCTGGTGTAACAGATGCCAATGCGATTCTGGAAGAACTTGGCCAGCCAGGTTCCCTCTGCTTTATCACACAGCAGGATGATGATGGAAACGTAAACTTCCAGGCAGACTCCAGCAGTGAGACAGGATACTCCCTGGCAAGAAGCCTGGATGAGATCCGTGCAGCAGGTTCTGTAGTTCTGGAAGGTACAGATGTGGCAGATGCTACAGGTGGTGCGATTCAGCAGCAGAATTCCAGCAGCAGGGAATATGTAGTAGACCTGACGCTTACAGATGAAGGTAAGACCAAGTTTGCTGAGGCAACCCAGAATAATGTTGGAAAACAGATCGCCATCATTTACGATAACGGTGTATTAAGTGCTCCGAGAGTAAATGAAGCTATCACAGGTGGTAAGGCTCAGATCAGTGGTATGGAAAGTGTTGAAAGAGCACAGGAGCTTGCTTCTTATATCCGTATCGGTTCCCTTAGCCTTGAGCTTACAGAGCTCCGTTCCAGTGTTGTAGCTGCACAGCTTGGTGAGGAAGCTATCTCTACCAGCCTTGTAGCAGGTCTGATCGGTCTGATCATTGTTATTCTGTTCATGATCATTGCTTACCGTGTACCTGGTGTGGTTGCAGGCTTCTCCCTGATTTTCTACACAGCTACCATTCTGCTTACCTTAAATGCATTTGACATTACCCTTACGCTTCCGGGTATTGCAGGTATTATCCTTGGCATTGGTATGGCTGTGGATGCGAACGTTATTATTTATGCACGTATCCGTGAGGAAATTGGTGCCGGTTCTTCTGTGAGAAGTGCGATCAAAGCAGGTTTCTCCAAGGCCTTTTCTGCAATCTTTGATGGTAACATCACAACCCTGATCGCTGCATTCGTTCTGATGTGGCTTGGTACAGGTTCTGTTAAGGGATTTGCATATACACTGGCTCTTGGTATCGTGATCTCCATGTTCACAGCCCTGGTATTCTCCAGACTGGTGATCAACGCATTGTATGCAGTTGGAGTACGTGATGAGAAATTCTACGGTAAGACCGAAGAGAAAAAAGTTATCAATTTTGTTGGAAAGAGAAGATTCTGCTTTACCCTTTCCATTATCCTGATCCTTGCAGGACCGGTTACCATGCTGATCCACAGTGCAACAGGCGGAAAAGCCCTGAACTACAGTCTTGAGTTCTCAGGCGGTACCTCCACGAACGTTACCTTTAATGAAGATATGGATATCAAGACCATTGATTCTGAGGTTACACCTGTTGTAGAAGAGGTTACAGGAGATAAGAATGTACAGCCTACTAAGGTTGTTGGAACCAATCAGGTCATCATCAAAACACGTTCCCTGAATCTTGATGAGCGTGAAGCACTGAACCAGGCACTTGTTGATAAATTCGGTGTAGATGAATCCCTGATCCAGGCAGAGAGTATTTCCTCTACTGTCAGCAATGAGATGAGAAGAGATGCAGTAGTAGCCGTTATCGTTGCTACGATCTTCATGCTTCTGTACATCTGGTTCCGCTTTAAGGATATCCGTTTCGCGGGCAGTGCAGTACTTGCACTTCTTCATGACGTGCTGGTTGTCCTTACATTTTATGCGATTTCCAGAATTTCCGTAGGAAATACCTTTATCGCATGTATGCTTACCATTGTTGGTTATTCCATCAATGCTACGATCGTTATCTTCGACCGTATCCGTGAGAATCTCCACGGAAGCAAGCGCCTGGATGAGATCGAGGAAGTTGTTAACAGAAGTATTACACAGACACTTACAAGAAGTATTTATACTTCCCTTACCACATTTATTATGGTAGCAGTTCTGTACATCATGGGTGTATCTTCTATCCGTGAGTTTGCGGCACCTCTGATGGTTGGTATTATCTGTGGTGCTTATTCTTCTGTATGCATTACTGGTGCACTTTGGCTGGTAATGAAGAAAAAAATCGGTGGTGGACAGGCTGCAACAGCTAAGGCAACAGCAGCACCTGCACAGAAAACTACTTCCGTGGCAAAAACACAGACTGCATCATCTGCAGCAGATGGGCAGGCTCAGCCGAAGAAGAAAAACCGTAAGAGAGTCCAGGAGCGTCTGGCAGCCCAGGAAGCTGCAAAGAATGCCCAGGATGGTACTTCAGAAGAAAAATAAAATGAACCAAATATTTTAGAGGCTGGCTTTGAATAGTTACTCTGAAATATAAAAAAGCAGGCCGGGACAGGCGAAAATAACTGTCCCGGCTTGCTTTTTGCATGGATTCCTATTATTATGGTAACTGTTCAGAGCCAACCTCCAAAATGCTTCGCATTTCGTTGGTGTGGCGTATCCGCCAAATGGATTTGAACAGTTACTTATTATGAAAGAATATTTTGTTCCTGATATTATTACACGAGCAATTTACAGCAGGAGATAAAACATGGAAAAATGGGTAGTGACAGCGAAAAAAGCTGACTTTCAGGAAATCAGCCGGAAATACGGAATTGATCCGGTAATCGCAAGAATCATCCGGAACCGGGACGTTATAGGTGACGAAGCAATTGACCAGTATTTGAATGGAAAACTGGATGATATTCCATCCTGGAAATTACTGAAAGATATTGATAAAGCTATAAGCATCATTTCTGAAAAAATAGCGCAGGGATGCAGAATGAGAATCATAGGGGATTATGACATTGATGGTGTGACTGCAACATACATTCTGCTTAAAGGATTTAAACGTCTTGGTGCAAATGTGGATACCTATATTCCAGACCGTATTGCAGATGGCTATGGAATTCACGATCACTTGATCGAGAAAGCCAGGGAGGATGGAATTGATACGATTGTAACCTGCGATAATGGTATTTCAGCGGCAGACCAGATCGCATTTGCCAAGAGCCTTGGTATGACGGTAGTGGTGACGGATCATCATGAGATTCCTTTTGAGGATACAGATACAGGACGGATGTATAAGCTTCCGCCAGCGGATGCGATCGTAAATCCCAAACAGCCAGACTGTGCATATCCGAATAAAAATATATGTGGTGCAGTAGTGGCGATGAAACTTGTTTTTGCATTATATGAGAGATATGGAATACCGGAAAGTGAAAAAGAAGACTATCTGGAGCCGGCAGCCATTGCGACAGTTGGCGATATTATGGATCTTAAGGGGGAAAACCGCATTCTGGTAAAAGAAGGCCTTGTACGTCTTCCACATACGAAAAATAAGGGATTAAAAGCATTGATACGAGCAATCGGTCTGGAGGATCAGAAAATCACTTCTTACGATATTGGATTCCGCCTTGGTCCCTGTATAAATGCAAGCGGAAGACTGGATACTGCCATGCGTTCACTGGCTCTTTTACAGTGCACAGATGAAGAGAAGGCTGCGAAGCTTGCAGATGATCTGAAGGCTTTAAATGACAGCCGTAAAGCTTTGACAGAGCAGGGAACAGAGGCTGCTTATAAGCTGATCGAGGGCAGTGATCTGAAAAATGACAAAGTCATGGTGGTTTTTCTGCCAGATTGTCACGAGAGCCTGGCAGGAATTATTGCAGGAAGAATCCGGGAAAAATATCATAAACCTGCCTTTGTCCTTACAAGAGGAGAGAAATCCGTGAAAGGCAGCGGCAGATCCACAGAGAATTATTCCATGTACGAAGAACTGGTGAAATGTGATAAGCTGCTGATACAGTATGGAGGCCATCCTATGGCAGCTGGTTTGTCCATAGAGGAGAAAAATGTAGAAGATTTCCGTCATCAGTTGAATGAAAACTGTACTCTTACAGAAGAAGATATGATTCCGAAAATCGTGATCGACGTGCCAATGCCTGTTTCTTACATAAATGAAGCGTTGATCCGGCAGTTGGCGGTTCTGGAGCCCTTTGGAAAGGGAAACACAAAACCTCTTTTTGCACAGAAAAATCTCCGGGTTTTAAAAGTGGGAATATATGGAAAGAATCAGAATACAGTGAAGCTTCAGCTGCAGGATCCGTCTGGTGTAGTGATGGATGGAATCTACTGGGGAGAAGCAAAAGAATTTGCGGAATTTGCAAGAACACATGAGACCATTTCCGTGACCTATTACCCTAAAATAAATACTTATATGGGAAGGGAATCTTTGCAAATTGTCATACAAAATTACTGCGCATAAGGGAATAATCATGTAAAACCACGAAAAATGCAGTATTTCCAGTGCTGCTGTCGGTTTTACGTTGATTCCAGGTACAAAAAGTGTTATACTAAAAAATAATTATGATGCCAGGGGTAGCTGCTGCTTCCCCCGTAACATCCATTAATCTGAGGAGGCTATTATGAAAAAAATAGAAGAATATGTAAGAAGCATACCGGATTTTCCAGAACCCGGAATTATTTTCAGAGATGTTACAAGTATTCTCCAGGACGCAGACGGACTGAAGCTTGCAATCGATTCCATGCAGGAGTGCCTGAAGGATGTAGATGTGGATGTTATTGCGGGGGCTGAATCCCGTGGATTTATTTTTGGTATGCCGATCGCTTATAATCTTCATAAGCCTTTTGTACCTATCCGTAAGAAAGGCAAGCTTCCATGTGAGACTGTTTCTGCAAGCTATGACCTGGAGTATGGTAAGGCTGAGATTGAGATTCATAAGGATGCGATCAAACCAGGACAGAAGGTTGTGATCATTGATGACCTGATCGCTACAGGTGGTACTGTTGAAGCGGCTGCGAAGCTGGTGGAACAGCTTGGCGGTGAAGTAGTAAAGATCGTGTTCCTTATGGAACTGGCAGGACTTGAAGGTCGTAAGAAGCTTGAGAAGTATGATGTTGCTTCCGTGATCCGTTACGATGGCAAATAAGGAATATGACTGTTTCGCCAGATACCCGTGGTCGAAAAGGGTAGATGCTGATTCAGATAGTACTAAAACAGGCAGGTGAAAATTATGGCTGATATCATCAACGAGCAGGGCAAGGAGCCTGAAGTGTCAAAAGAAGATCTGGAAAAGCTGGAGTCTGTGAAGAAGGCAGATGCAGCTGTTAAATCCATGCACGACTTCACAAGCCCTGAAGTATTATATAATGAGCTGATCGCCAGCATAAAGAAATATCACCCTTCTACGGATATTACCATGATTCAGAAGGCATATGAGACAGCAAGGGAAGCCCATAAGGATCAGAAGAGGAAGTCTGGAGAGCCTTATATCATCCATCCTTTATGCGTTGCCATTATCCTGGCAGACCTGGAGCTGGATAAAGAGACCATTGTTGCCGGACTTCTTCACGATGCAGTAGAAGATACCTGGATGACCTGCGATGAGATCACGAAGGAATTTGGTCCGGAGGTTGCCCTTCTGGTAGATGGCGTAACCAAGATCGGACAGCTGTCCTATTCAAAGGATAAAGTGGAAATGCAGGCAGAGAGTCTTCGTAAGATGTTTCTTGCTATGGCGAAGGATATCCGCGTTATCCTGATCAAGCTTGCGGACCGCCTTCATAATATGCGCACGCTTCAGTATATGACTCCTGCGAAACAGAAGGAAAAAGCAAGGGAGACCATGGACATCTATGCACCAATTGCACAGCGTCTTGGTATTTCCAAGATTAAGGTAGAGCTGGATGACCTATCCCTTAAGTATCTGAAGCCGGATGTATATTATGATCTGGTAGAGAAGGTGGCTCTTCGTAAGAGTGTCCGCGAAGAATTTGTTGGAAATATTGTAAAAACTGTAAAGCAGCATATGGTAGAGGCTGGGATCAAGGCACAGGTTGACGGCCGTGTGAAGCATTTCTTCAGTATTTATAAGAAGATGGTGAACCAGAATAAGACCATCGACCAGATCTATGACCTGTTTGCAGTCCGTATCCTGGTAGATACAGTGAAGGACTGTTATGCGGCCCTGGGTGTCATACATGAGATGTATAAGCCTATTCCAGGCCGTTTCAAGGACTATATTGCGATGCCGAAGCCGAATATGTACCAGTCTTTGCACACTACCCTGATCGGTCCAAATGGCCAGCCTTTTGAGATACAGATCAGAACCTTTGAGATGCATAAGACAGCAGAGTATGGTATTGCTGCACATTGGAAATATAAAGAAGCTTCCGACGGTAAAACTTCTACAGGTAACCGTGAAGAAGAGAAGCTGAACTGGCTGCGCCAGATCCTGGAATGGCAGAGGGATATGTCCGATAATAAGGAATTTATGAGCCTTCTGAAAAATGACCTTGATCTTTTTGCAGACAGTGTCTATTGTTTTACCCCACAGGGAGATGTAAAGACTCTTCCAAATGGCTCAACTCCTATTGATTTTGCCTACAGTGTACATAGTGCTGTGGGAAATAAGATGGTGGGAGCACGTGTAAATGGCAAGCTGGTGCCTATTGAGTACCGGATCCAGAATGGTGACCGTA
>JAQXQS010000094.1 GCA_029101305.1 Clostridia bacterium
TGGCAACGATCGGGATATCCACATGGATATTACGTGAAATGGACGCTGTATCAATATCAATATGGATGATCTGTGCATGTGGGGCAAATTCATGGAGCTTGCCTGTAATACGGTCGTTGAAACGGGTTCCGATAGAGAAAAGCACATCGCAGTTGCTGACTGCCATATTTGCAGCGTAAGCGCCGTGCATACCAAGGTTGCCAATAAAAAGCGGATGGTTGGTAGGAATATCCCCACGTCCCATAATTGTGGTGACGACTGGAACACCGGTTTTCTCTACTACTTCAAGGAAAACATCATTGGCACGGGCAATATTGATTCCGCCGCCTGCAAGGAAAAGAGGTTTCTTTGCTTTGGAAAGGGTCTTGATAGCGCGTTTCAGCTGGCCGATATGGACGCTGGTGTTCGGTTTATAACCACGGATGTTTACATTCTTAGGATATTCCGGGCTGCCAAGCTCTGCCATAACATCCTTGGGAAGATCAATGAGAACTGGTCCTGGGCGGCCGGTACGTGCGATGTAAAAAGCTTCCTTAATAATGCGGCCGAGATCCTCTCTGTTGCGTACAGTAACGCCGTATTTGGTAATACTGCGGGTGATTCCTACAATATCAACCTCCTGGAACGCATCATTTCCGATCAGATGACGTGCTACCTGTCCTGTGAAGCATACAAGTGGAACGCTGTCGTAATTGGCTGTTGCAAGGCCTGTGACCAGGTTGGTGGCACCAGGACCGCTTGTGACCAGGCAGACTCCTACTTTCCCGGTGGTACGTGCGTAGGCATCGGCTGCATGAACCAGAGCCTGCTCATGGCGTGGAAGGATTACAGTAATGTCGTCTTGTTTATATAATTCGTCGCTGATGTCAATGGTACATGCTCCGGGATAACCGAAAACGTACTCAACACCTTCTTCTTTCAGTGCTTTTACCAGCAGCTTATTACCTGATATCTGTTTCATTTAGTGAAGCTACCTCCTTCTTGCCGGGAAAAAGAGCCGGCATTTCATGTAATTATAAAAAAATCTCCAAGCTGATCAGCTTAGAGTGTTACTGCTTTAATGAATTACAGTAATACACTTCCAGGGGCGAAAAAATAACTGCCTTGGAACAGTAAGAATATTATACCGTTTGCGGGATGGTGTGTCAACAAATGCCAGATGAAATCTATTCAAAAAATATAATCTATGGTACAATAGATAGAACAAAAATAAAGAGGAAGGGAAGAGGTTGGCGAGGCGTGGAATTAAATAAGGAAAATATGAAAAAGATAAGGTGGCTGATCGCATTTGCGGTGATTCTTTATCTGGGAGTTCAGAATCTTTCTGTAGTGCTGAAATACGTGAAGGTATTGTGGGGACTGATGCTGCCTTTTATATTGGGCAGTGCCATGGCGTTTGTTTTGAATGTTCCCATGTCTTTTATTGAGAGACATCTTTTCGGAAAAGCGAAAGAGAAACAGGGGAAGGGTGCAAAGGCAGCAGCGCGTATGGCAAGACCGGTCAGTCTGTTTTTATCCATTGTATTCGTGGTGCTGGTGGTTCTGCTTGTGGTGCTGGTCGTGGTGCCGGAAATTGGAACTACGCTGGTAAGCGTGGTGAAGAGAGTAGAAGAGAATATTCCTGTGTTACAGAAATGGCTTACCAATACGTTTCAGAGCGATTCTGAAATCGTAAAATGGATTTCTTCTATAGAAATCGAGCCGCAGAAAATCCTTGATTCCATAGGGAAAGTTCTGAAAAACGGAGCGGATAATCTGGTTTCTTCCACCGTCACGGTCACTATGGGAATTGTAAGTATGGTGGTAAATTTCGCCATTGCATTTGTGTTTTCCTGCTATGTGCTTCTGGCGAAGGAAAAGCTGGGAATGCAGGTGCGAAAAGCTGCATATGCGATTCTTCCAGCGAAGACCGTGAAATATCTGGAACATGTCTGCACCCTGGCAAGTAAGATTTTTGCAAGCTTTATCACCGGCCAGTGTATTGAAGCGGTGATTTTGGGAAGTATGTTCTTTGTGACCATGACCATTGGCAAATTTCCGTATGCAATGCTGATCGGAGTGCTGATCAGTTTTACAGCGTTGATTCCTGTATTTGGCGGCATTATCGGCTGCTGGGTGGGCTTTTTCCTCATCCTTATGGTGAGTCCTATGAAAGCCTTTGCATTCCTGGCTTTGTTCGTGATATTGCAGCAGATCGAGGGCAATCTGATCTATCCCCATGTGGTAGGAAATTCTGTGGGACTGCCAGCTATCTGGGTATTGGTTGCGGTGACCCTTGGCGGTAATCTTATGGGAATTGTGGGAATGCTGGTATTCATTCCGCTGGTGTCTGTACTGTATACGCTGTTTCGGGAATGGGTGTACGAAAGATTGGATAAGAAAAAAGTAAAGCTGGAAGAGCACTAGAGCCTGTTTGAGAAATGAATAACAAATGGTTGCATAAATAATTGAAAAATATCTCCGGGAAACAAAAAGCTTCCGGAGATATTTTTTACATTTTTATTTTTTATGAAGATCAGTCGTTGGTCTGTTTCTGGCTTTCTACTTCTGCAAGCTTCATTGCACGAACCTTCAGCGGCAGACCGAACAGAGTGATGAATCCGTCTGCGTCATGATGATCATACATATCACCTGTGGTGAAGGATGCAAGAGACTCATTATAAAGGCTGTATGGGGAAGTTGTTCCGGCCTTGATGATGTTACCTTTGTAAAGCCTGAATTTAACTTCACCAGTTACGTATTTCTGGGTGGATTCTACGAATGCCTGGATTGCTTCGCGAAGCGGTGTGAACCATTTTCCTTCGTAAACAACCTGTGCGAGCTGGCTGCCAAGTTTCTTCTTAGTCTCCAGTGTCTCACGGTCAAGAATCAGCTCCTCAAGCTGCTCATGGGCTGCCATAAGGATTGTTCCGCCAGGAGTCTCGTAAACGCCACGGGATTTCATACCTACAACACGGTTTTCCACGATATCAATGATACCGATTCCGTTTTCACCGCCAAGTTTGTTCAGCTCAGTGATGATCTCAGAAACTTTCATGGCTTTTCCATTTAAGGTTTTCGGAACACCGGCCTCAAAGGTCATGGTAACTTCTGTTTCTTTATCTGGTGCCTTCTCAGGTGTTACGCTGAGAACTAACATATCGTCATAGTTTGGAGCCTGTGCCGGATCCTCAAGCTCAAGTCCCTCATGGCTGATGTGCCACAGGTTACGGTCACGGCTGTAGCTATGCTTTGCATCAAATGGAAGATTAATGCCGTGAGCCTGGCAGAATGCGATCTCATCTTCACGGGACTGCATGGTCCATACATCTGTCATACGCCATGGAGCGATGATCTTAATGTCTGGGGCAAGTGCCTTGATTCCAAGCTCGAAACGAATCTGGTCATTTCCTTTGCCTGTTGCACCGTGGCAGATGGCAACTGCGTTCTCTTTTCTTGCAATCTCAACCAGCTTCTTAGCGATAGCAGGACGGGCCATGGAAGTACCAAGAAGGTATTTATGCTCATAGACAGCACCTGCTTCTACGCATGGCATAATGTAGTTGTCGCAGAAATCATCTACGATATCTTCGATATATAACTTGGAAGCTCCGGAAAGCTTCGCTCTTTCTTCGAGGCCATCCAGCTCATTTCCCTGTCCACAGTTTACACAGCAGCAGACTACTTCATAATCGAATGTTTCTTTCAGCCACGGAATCAGTGCTGTGGTATCAAGTCCGCCTGAATATGCGAGTACAACTTTTTCTTTCATAATAATTTACCTCTTTTCTTTTATCCCTCTGAAACAGATAGGGTTATAATTCGTATAAAATTTTGAATAAATATTCATTACTAGAACGGCGTTTTCCTGCCGTTTGTTAATCACAAAGAATAATATACAACATTACTAATAAATATGCAATAGGAAATTGAAGAAAATTTTAATTTATATTTGCATAAAAATACATCTTTTAATAGGAAAATTTGCGATGAAATGCACAAAAAGATTGCAAGGTGCGGAAAAATAAGGAAAAAATCACTATTGCATAATATGCAAAGAAGATGTATAATTCATACATCATTGTTCGTAAAGAATGGACAATCACATTAACAGCATGGTGCCAGGGCAAAAAGCGAGACTTTGACATCATATATACACGGAGGAATCAAAAGATGATAAAAGCTGGAATTATCGGAGCCACCGGTTATGCGGGAAATGAAATCGTGCGTCTCCTTCTTGGACATAAAGATGTGGAAGTTGCCTGGTATGGCTCCAGAAGTTACATCGACAAAAAATATGCAGGAATCTACCAGAACTTTTTTAAGCTGGTAGATGCCAAATGTATGGATGATAATATGGAAGCGCTTGCTGATGAGGTAGATGTAATTTTCACTGCAACTCCTCAGGGACTGTGTGCTTCTCTTGTAAATGAAGGAATTCTTTCCAGAGCCAAGGTGATTGACTTAAGTGCAGACTTCCGTATTAAAGAT
>JAQXQS010000095.1 GCA_029101305.1 Clostridia bacterium
AGCCACTTGTCCGCATTGGTAAAAATTGCTGCCTACATATGCAATACGACCGGAATCAGGGATATCCGTGTTGCAGGTAACAACAGGGATTCCCTTGTCCGAGATTTCCTGGATCTTCTGGGCGATGTCAGTAGTGTTATAAGCGGTGATAACGATTCCGTTATATTCGTTTACCGCAAAATCATCCAGAAGCTCCAATTGTTTGCTGATTTCATTTACGGGAGTGAAACGAATGTCTACAGTTACTCCGAATTCTTCCAGTTCCAATGCTTTTTTACGGATTCCTTTCTCTACATCGGCAAAAAAAGGATTGTAATCATTTGGAGAAATAAGGATAAAGCCAAATTTCAGCTTTTTTCTACGCACGGCAAGATTCTGTGCGGCTTTATTGGGAAGGTAATTTAACGCTTCCATGGCGGCACGGACCTTTCTTTCTGTCTCAGGACTTACACCGCCTCTGTTATTTAGTACCCGGTCAATGGTGCCCCGGGAAACATTAGTGATTTCTGCAATCTGTTTGATCGTAGCCATAAAATATACCCCTATACATTATGTGTTAGTGTTAACAATATAATTATCAGCTCTGTGTTTGTAAGCTCATTATAATGAGTTTTCTTTGTGGTGTCAATGAAAATGTAAAAAATATGTGCACGAGCACGAAAATACACGATGCACGATTTGAAAGTATGAGAAAAAACTCAATAACAACAAAATTTAGTGAATAATGCACAATAAAATGATCGGATTAATGTTGAAAATCACGGTTTTACATAAAACTATTGACAGAGAAGAAGTGATTTGCTATTATCAAGCCATCAAGTGAACGAGCACGAAACAAAGCGATAAAAACCGCGGATAATCACTTTAACGTGCACGAGCAAAACAGAACACCAGAATAATAGAACGATGCAACTCAATATGTAGAAAAACACAAAATGCGTAACACGTAAAAACCTAAAATGAAAACAAAAGAAATCCAGGGAGGAATTCAAAATGAAAAAAAGAGTAGCAGTAGCAGCAATGGCAGCAGTTATGGCAGAATCCATGATGGGAATGACATCTGTAGCAGTTCAGGCAGATGATACAGTTAAGATCGTAACTATCGGTGTACAGAGTGGCGGTTCCTACTGGGGTAATATTGAGAAAGGTTTCACCGAGGCCTGTGAGGAGCTTGGTTGGGAAGGTGACTACTGGACACCACAGAATGCAGGTAATGATTCCGAGATGGTTCAGCTTGCTGAGAATGCACTGACACAGGGATATGATGTGATCTGCATGGAGATTAATGATCTTGATATGTACGGAGACGTAATCAGCCGTGCCAAAGAGGACGGAGTGAAGCTAATTTCTCTTACAGATGTAGGTGAAGAGAATTGTGATGCATTCGTAGGAATTGACTCTTACGCAAGTGGATATTCACAGGGAGAGAAGATTGCAGAATTTGCAAAACAGCTGGAATATGATTCCATTAATTATGTAACTTTAATGTCTACTACAGATAATGCTTCCCAGCTGAAAAACAGACAGGGTATCGCAGATGCAATGGCAGATAATTTTGATGGTGAGATTAATGAAATCGATATTGCGGCAACAGACAGCAATGCAGCAACTGCACAGGATAAATTAAGTGCATTTTATCTTGCAAACCCGGATCTGAATGCAGTAGCATGCGTAGATCTTTATGCTGCACTTGGTGCTGCGCAGTTCGTTGACGAGAATGGTCTTGGTGGCAAATTTATTGCAACAGGTCTTGAACTTACAGCAGACGCATTCAACCGTGTGCTTAACGGAGATTTAATGGCTACCTCTTCTGTAGACTCTGTTGGTATTGGTAAGAATTTCTGCTATGTAGCACAGAAGATTTTAAATGGCGAGGATTATGATTACAGCAATCCTGCTGAGAAAATCTGGGTACTTCCGGATGAGGTAGAGAGCTATTGTGCTGAGAATGGAATCGAATTAAACTAACAAAATTTAAGCATAGGCTTTTACTTAGAACCGTTTACGGTGTTTCGCAGATGATGCCCCGCCTTACGGCGGGGTTTCTTATACCAAAATTTGGCATAAAATGGCCCAAAAAGGAGAAATTATGGAAAAAAAGAAACCTTCAATATTAAAAACTCTTTTTCAGATTAAGGAGATCAGTGTAATTCTTCCACTGGTAGTTCTGGTGGTTGTAGCTATGATCGTGAATCCATCATTCCTTAGAATGAGCAATATTCTTGATATTTTAAGAACATCCAGCTTCAATGCCATGATTGCTGTTCCGCTTACTTTCCTGCTTGCTTCTGGCAGAATGGATCTTTCCATTGCAGCAACAACTACCCTTGGCGGTCTGATCGCAGCAATCGCAGAGACCAATGGTGTTCCGCTTGTTATTTCATTATTATTGGCTCTGTTAGTTGGTGCAGCAGTTGGAGTGCTGAACAGCCTTCTTGTCGAGAAATTTGAAATGCTTGGTTTTATTGCAACAATGGCAACCTCTTATGTTGTAAAAGGTATTGCCTCTGTTATTACAAACAACAATCCGGTAAGTGGTATTTCTGATAGCTTTCAGGCAATTGCCAAGACCCGTGTTGGCGGAAGTATCTGGATCACAATTATTTATGCTTTGGTAATCGGTGTTGCCGGACAGTTGATTCTGAACAGAACCAAATATGGTCGTTCTACATTGGCTGTAGGAGGTAACCCGGAAACTGCAAACCTTGCAGGTATTGACGTTAAGAGAAGACACTCTGAATTATTTATCCTGGTTGGTATTTTTGCAGCAGTTGCAGGCTGCCTTCATTGCTCCAGATTCGCAAGTGCCCAGCTTACAGCCGGAAGTGGTACAGAGCTTACCATTCTTGCTTCCTGTATTATCGGTGGTACAAGCCTTCGAGGAGGTACAGGTACTGTAACAGGTTCTTTACTTGGATGTATTCTTTTTGCAACGATTACCAATGCACTTCTTGTTATGGGTGTACCAACTACATGGCAGAACGTTGTATATGGAGCAATTCTGATTATTGCCTTACTGATTGATATTTTCAAACGTACCAAGATGTCCAAGGCGTGATAGGAGGAAACAAATGGGTGATACAATTCTGGAAATGAAGCATGTGACCAAGAAATTTCCTGGTGTCATTGCACTGAATGATGTTTCCATTGATGTGAAAAAAGGAGAGATTCTGGGAATCGTAGGAGAAAACGGTGCCGGAAAGTCTACTTTGATGAAGGTATTAAGCGGAAGCTATACCAATAAGGAATATGAAGGCGAAATCTGGGTGAACGGTGAGAAACAGAGCTTCGGATCTGTTTCCGATGCAAAAAAAGTTGGAATCGAAATGGTTTACCAGGAAGTAAACGCAATGTATGAGTCCAGTGTGGCTGAGAATATTTTCGTAGGAAACCTTCCAGGAAAAGGATGGGTAGACTATAAGAAATTATATAAGGATACACAGGAGCTTCTGGATCAGCTTGGGCTGCAAATCAGCCCGAAAACACCGGCTGGTGCACTGAACAGTGGCCAGCTGCAGCTAATGTCCATCGTACGTGCTATGGCAGCACACCCGAAAATCATGGTTCTGGATGAGCCGAGTACGGCGTTAACAGATTCGGAAGTGGATATTCTTATGAATTTTCTTGAGAATCTGAGAAAAAGCGGTGTGTCCTGTATCTACATTTCCCATAAACTGGAAGAAATTTTCCGTATTTGTGACCGGGTTACTATTATCCGTGACGGAAATGTGATTACCAGTGGTGACATCAGTGAATTTAACCAGGAAACACTGGTACAGGGAATGATTGGACGAAAAGTTGAGAACATGTATGTGAAGAGCAAGCATGAGATTGGACAGCCGACTCTTGAAGTAAAGCATCTTTCCGTTCCACATCCGACTATTGATAACAGAAATATCGTAGATGACATTAGCTTTACCGTAAGAAAAGGGGAAATCCTTGGCATCGGCGGTCTGGTCGGAGCAGGACGAAGTGAAGCACTGGGAGCAATTTTTGGAGAACTGGTACAGGGCGTTCACAAAGAAGTTAAGATTAATGGAAAAGAAGTAACCATCAATAGCCCGAAGGATGCCATCAAAGCGGGAATCGGGTTTGTAACAGAGGAGAGAAAACGTACCGGATTCATTCAGACTATGAATATTCTTCAGAACCTCAGTCTGATTTCCCTGTACGATCTTCCAAAGAAATATTTCATTGACCGCAAGGTGGAAAATGAAAAGGCTAAGGCAATTTTTGACAGAATGCGCGTGAAAGCGCCATCCATGAATACGATGGTTGTAAACCTTTCTGGAGGAAACCAGCAGAAAGTTGTTCTGGGAAAATGGCTGATGAAGAACCCGCAGATTCTGTTTATTGATGAGCCAACAAAGGGTATTGATGTTGGAGCCAAAGCCGAATTTTATAAGATGATGGACGAACTGGCAAACGCAGGAGTATCTATTGTAATGGTATCTTCGGATATGCCAGAGCTGATTTCTATGAGTGACAGGATCATTGTACTTAGCAATGGAAAGATCACTGGTGAATTCAGCCATGAAGAAGCTGCACAGGCTTCGATTATGAAAGCAGCAATTGCAAATCAGTAAAAAAGAGATGAGGGAAAAACATGGAAAAACAGGTTTTTAATCCATATTTGCCCAGCTATGAGTATGTACCGGACGGAGAACCTCATGTCTTTGGCAGCAGAGTGTATGTCTATGGAAGCCATGACCGTTTCAACGGAAAGGCTTTCTGCGTAAGAAACTATGTGTGCTGGTCCGCACCGGTGGATGACCTCACTGACTGGAGGTTTGAAGGGGAAATCTACCGGAAGGATCAGGACAGATATTTACCGGATGCAAAAGAACGCAGGCTTTTTGCCCCGGATGTGCAAAAAGGATCGGATGGACGGTATTATCTGTATTACGCCTTTGATTTTTCCGGGGTAATCGGAGTAGCTGTCTGCGATACACCGGCTGGAAAATATGAGTATTATGGAAATGTTCATTATGAAGATGGAACTGTGCTTGGAACCTGGGAGGACGATTATTTTCAGTATGATCCGGGAGTTCTGGTGGATACAGATGGAAAGGTTTATCTGTACACCGGCTTCCGGCCGGAAGGAGAGATGGCGAAGCGTTTTTCCTTTGCAAGACCTACTGCTCCGGGAGGAATGGTGACAGTTCTGGATGAAGATATGGTGACGGTGAAAATAGGGCCGAATGTGTTTATTCAAGACGGTGAGGAAGCTGTTGGAACAGATTTTGAAGGACACGGATTCTTTGAAGCGGCATCTATCCGTAAAGTAGGGGAAACATATTATCTTTTGTATTCTTCGGAAAACGGACATGAGTTGTGTTACGCCACATCTGCAAGTCCATGCGGTGGATTTCGGTACAGAGGTGTGATAATTTCAAATGGGGATATTGGAATTGATGGAAGAACTGAGCCATTAAATTACACAGGCACCAATCATGGAGGTATTGAAAAAATCGGTGATCAGTGGTATGTTTTTTACCATAGACAGACCAATGGAAATCCCTATTCCAGGCAGGG
>JAQXQS010000096.1 GCA_029101305.1 Clostridia bacterium
TGGGTGAGGTCGTGCTTGAGACAGCTGAGGCAACCAAGGAACAGGATTCTCTTGGATGTGCCAAGCTGGTTGTATTTTGCAATGCACCAGATGATAATCCGTTTATGGCAGGTGCATTCCACGGTGTTACAGAGGCAGACAGCATTATCAATGTTGGTGTCAGCGGTCCCGGGGTAGTAAAAACAGCCCTGGAAAAAGTAAGGGGAGAGGATTTCGAGACTCTCTGTGAGATGATCAAACGCACAGCGTTTAAGGTAACCCGAGTAGGCCAGCTGGTTGCCCGTGAAGCGTCCAAAATGCTTGGCGTTCCTTTTGGTATTGTGGATCTTTCTCTTGCACCGACGCCGGCGATAGGAGACAGTGTGGCAGAAATCCTGGAAGAAATCGGCCTTGAAAGAGCCGGGGCGCCTGGAACTACAGCAGCCCTTGCCTTGTTAAACGACCAGGTGAAAAAGGGCGGTGTAATGGCATCCACAGCAGTAGGCGGCTTAAGCGGCGCATTTATTCCGGTCAGTGAAGACCAGGGAATGATCGATGCTGTGACAGCAGGTGCCCTTACTATCGAGAAGCTGGAAGCTATGACCTGTGTCTGCTCAGTAGGTCTTGACATGATCGCAGTACCAGCAGATACGAAGGCTTCCACGATTTCCGGTATTATTGCAGATGAAGCAGCCATCGGAATGGTAAATCAGAAGACGACAGCAGTCCGCCTCATCCCTGTTATTGGAAAAGGCGTGGGAGAGACAGTAGAATTCGGCGGTCTTCTTGGCTATGCACCGATCATGCCGGTGAATAACTTCTCCTGCGAAGCATTTGTAGCACGCGGAGGACGCATTCCCGCCCCGATCCATAGCTTTAAAAATTAAGCCTGCGAAGCAGGCGCTACTTCTTGTAATTGCACAAGCAGGTTCCGATTTTTTGCGAAGCATTAAAAATGACTTGACATTTTTACATTACTGTGCTAAAGTATAAACCAGTTAAACCGATGAGAAAGAGTAGTAAATCAGATGTGACATCTGGTCATTATGAATGGACTGATTAGTGACCACACAGAGAGCGAAGGATGGTGGGATCTTCGTATGAAGCGGCTGATGGAATGGACTTTCGAGGGCGGCCCGAAATTATGATCGAGGAGAGTAGGCGCCGACGGGAACCGAACCCGTTACCAATCAGGAGTGTATGTTTGTACATGAGAAAGTGGACGATTTGTCAATTTGAGTGGCACCGCGATAATAAGATTTTATTACCGTCTCAAAGAACAACAGAGATGTTGTTTTTTGAAGACGGTTTTTTATTTACCAGAAAAGTCTGGAACAGACAGATACCACTCATTCTTTCTCGCAGACAAGATGCAGGGGATCGGCTCAGTTATCCCTTAGCCAATTTTAAGAGAGAGAGGAAAAAACTATGAAAAAAAGAATGATCGCAATCGCAGCAGCAACAATGGCAACTATGATGATGGCAACACCTGTTCTGGCAGAGGATTACAAGATCGGCATCTGCAACTATGTTGATGATGCTTCCCTGAATCAGATCGTAGACAATCTGGAAAGCCGTCTGAAAGAGATCGGGGATGAGAAGGGTGTTAATTTCGAGATCTCCTATGACAACTGTAATGCAGATGCCAATGTTATGGAGCAGATCATTTCTGATTTCCAGGCAGATGGTGTAGATCTTATGGTTGGCGTTGCTACACCGGTAGCTATGCGTATGCAGGCAAGCACAGAGGGAACAGACACACCGGTTGTATTTTCCGCAGTATCTGATCCGGTCGGCGCAGGACTTGTGGAATCCCTGGACGCACCAGGCGCAAACCTTACCGGAACAAGCGATTATCTGGATACCGCTTCTATTATGAAACTGATCCAGGCAGTCAATCCAGATACAAAGAAGATCGGACTTTTATATGATATTGGACAGGATTCCTCCACAGCAGCCATTGAGGCAGCCAAAGCTTACATGGATGAGAATGGAATCGAATATGTAGAGCGCACCGGAACGACCACAGATGAGGTACAGCTTGCAGCAGATGCACTTGTGGCAGATGGCGTTGACGCAGTATTTACTCCAACTGACAATACGATCATGACAGCAGAGCTTTCCATTTATGAGAAATTTATTGATGCTGGAATCCCACATTATACAGGTGCTGATTCCTTCGCATTAAACGGAGCATTTGCAGGATATGGTGTTGATTATGCAAACCTTGGCTCCAAGACAGCAGATATGGTTGCAGACATTCTTTTAAATGGTGCTGATCCGGCGTCTACTCCTGTAGAAACCTTTGATAACGGTACTGCAACTGTCAATACAGAAACCTGCGAGGCACTTGGCCTTGATTTTGAAACTGTCAAAGCAGCTATGGAACCTCTTTGCACACAGGTAAATGAGATCACCACAGCAGAAAGCTTTGATGAACTGGAAGAAAATTAACCGGAGGAAAAAATCGTGACACTGGCTACTGCACTCTCCTTAGGAGAAACTGCCCTGAAACTTGGACTGATCTGTTCTTTGACTGTCCTTGCGTTGTTTTTAAGTTATTCCATGCTGAATGTCTGCGACCTTTCTACAGACGGCTGCTTTACCTTAGGCGCCGCTGTAGGAGCTGCCGTGGCAGTTAGCGGACATCCTTTTTTATCCATTATAGCTGCAATGCTGGCCGGAATCTGCTCTGGTTTTATAACCGGATTTTTGCAGACGAAAATGGGCGTGGACAGCCTGCTTGCGGGAATTATCGTGAATACAGGTCTGTATTACATTAATATTGCGGTGATGGGAGGTTCTTCCCTGATCAATATGAACCGTACAGATACGGTGTTTTCCATGATGAAGGATGCCCTGGCAGATACTCCGTTAAAGGGAAGGTCAGACATTATTGTTGCACTGATCGCGGTAGCAGCAGTGATCGCATTTCTGGTATTCTTCTTGAAAACCAGACTTGGCCTTGCAATCCGGGCTACTGGAAATAATGCGGATATGGTAAAATCCTCCTCTATTAACCCTGTATTTACAACGATCATCGGACTTTGCATTGCAAACTCTTTTACAGCATTGTCTGGATGCCTGCTTTCCCAGTCACAGAAGTCTGTGGATATCAACATTGGACAGGGAATGGTTACTATTGCCCTCGCTTCCTTGCTGATCGGAGGAACGATCCTGGGAAAAGGCGGAATTTTTATAAGGGCGGTCGGAATGGTACTTGGATCTTTTATTTTCCGTCTGGTTTATACAGTTGCATTAAGATTTAATATGCCGCCATTTATGCTGAAGCTGGTATCTTCTGTGATCGTTATTCTGGCGATTTCCGGCCCGTATCTGAAGAGGCAGTGGCCGCAGCTGAAACGGAGAATGACACACAAGAAGGGAGGAATCTGATCCATGCTGAAGCTTTCACATATTTCCAAAACCTTTAATCCGGGAACAGTAAATGAAAAAGTGGCAATCAAGGACTTGTCCCTTCATCTGGAAAAAGGGGATTTTGCAACGATCATCGGCTCTAACGGAGCTGGCAAATCTACCATGTTTAATGCTATTTGCGGGGACTTTTTTACAGATTCCGGTTCCATTGTGCTGGATGGGGAGGATATTACCTTTATGCCACAGCATGCCAGAGCAAAAAATATTGGCCGGCTGTATCAGGACCCTATGAGAGGGACGGCTCCTGGAATGACTATTTTGGAGAATCTTGCCCTTGCAGCAGGCAGGGGAGGATGGCTCTCTGGCATTTCCAGAAGTGATAAACAGCGTTTCAAAGAGCAGCTGGCCCTTCTGGATATCGGGCTGGAGGACAGGATGAATCATCCGGTGGGATTGCTCTCGGGAGGACAAAGACAGGCACTTACCCTTTTGATGGCGACCATGAATCCGCCGAAGCTTCTCCTTCTGGATGAGCACACAGCGGCCCTTGACCCTGGGACGGCTGAGAAGGTGCTGAACCTGACCAAGAGAATTGTGGAAGAACATCATCTGACCTGTCTGATGATCACCCATAACATGCAGTCCGCACTGGAGCTTGGAAACCGGATACTGATGATGGACTCGGGAGATATCGTTCTGGATATTAAGGGAGAAGAGAAGAAAGGACTTACAGTGGAAGGTCTGCTTGATAAATTCAAGGTGGGAGCAGGTAAGAAGCTGGATAATGACCGTATTCTTCTTTCAAATGAATAACATACAAAAATGCCCCAATTGTCAGATCTTAAGTCTGGCTTTTGGGGCGTTTTAGTAGTAGGAGAAAACTGATTAAATGGAATATCAGAGGATGAATGGCTTCTAGAGCGTGCAGATTGCAGGGATGACTTTGGGGGCAGGCTCTGGGTTTTGGGCCAGCGGCATCATACAATAACAATCTGCTGACGGTATTCGTGAATATAAGCTTTGTTATTTTTTTGCGCCAGGATGCTTTCGTAAAGATTGGAAGCAAAAGTTGTTTCATTTAGTAAATCAATAGCTTCAGAATTTCCATCCAGTTGTTTAGGGGCATCTGGTAATTTTGTAAGAAGAGGAATCCGGCTCTTCTTTTTTATTTCACCAAGAAGGGCAGAGCTATCCCTGCGAAAACCCAGGACCCTGGCATAGGGAATCTGTTCGGGAACTTTACGGATGTGAAGAAGCATGTGCAAAAGAGCCCGCTGGATCCTGGTGCGGGTGATCTCTTTGGTTTTCAGAACCTCTGTAAATTGGGAAAAGGTTTCGTACTGGTCCTTGCAGGAAAGGATTCTTCTGGCAAGGGAATGGGACAGATCCAGGTAAGTGCACAGGCTGTCTTCTGTTTCAGAAAGGAGGCAGTAACGGTAAAGGGCATCCAGGTCGTTTTCCAGAATAAAATGATTCCGGGAAATTTCCCGGAGAAATAATTCCCTGCAGGAGGCCGGAAGAAACTGGTCTGCCACATTATGCGGCAGGGCAGAGCTTAAATCCGGTGCATTTGTGATGGCGCTGCGGATCGCGGAAGCAGAAGGGAAAATACGCTCTGTCAAAGTGGTGTCGTGATATTCATTTCCCTCACGTTTTATGGCTACTGGTCTGATGGGGCTCTTTTCACGTAAAATAGCCTTGCAGTATTCAATTCCAAGAATATTATTGGGAGAAGAAAGAATCTGCTGATAGTCGCTGAATCCGGGAAAAAGTGCAGAAAGTGCCAGGCTTCTGGCTTTGGGAAAAGTGAATCCTTCTTTTAACTTCTGGCGGAGCATATTCTGAAAGTCCTCTGGTTCCCGGGTGAGGATTTCTGCCAGATCCATTAAAACGTTAGTATCCCCACATTCGCTTCCAAAACAGAGAAAATCAGTGACTCCAAGCCGGTCAAGAAGCTGAATACCGCCTCTGGCAAAAAACTCTGCGCTGGCAGTGGCGGCAGCGACAGGAAGCTCCAGAACAAGATCAGCTCCACATTTTAGCGCCATTTCTGCACGGGTATATTTGGAAAAGAGAGCAGGGGTGCCTCTTTGGACGAAATCGCCGCTCATGGCGATGATCACGTAGTCTGCACCAAGTGCTTCCCGTACCTGGCTGATCTGATATTCATGTCCCGTATGAAAAGGATTATATTCCGCAATGATTCCGGCAGTTTTCATAAAATTGCACCTCAAAAAATACGTTGTTCTTCCATATTCTAACATTGAAAAGCTTGAAATACAAGGCCAGGTGGCGTATAATGGAAGCAAGTTACTGGATACTGTAACAAATGAAAGGAGCCATTTAATCATGGGATTTATTGATGTAATCAAAGAAAGAGCAAAATCCAGCATTAAGACAATCGTTCTGCCAGAGACAGAGGATATGAGAACTCTTGAGGCAGCAGACAAAATTTTAAAAGAAGGAATTGCTAAGCTTGTACTTGTAGGTAATGAAGAAGCTGTTAAGAAGAGCGCAGCTGAAGGCGGTTTCGACATTTCCGGTGCACAGATCGTAGATCCTGCAACATCTGAGAAAACTCAGGGATATATTGACAAATTAGTAGAGTTAAGACAGAAAAAAGGCATGACACCAGAGCAGGCTAAGGAGATTCTTCTGAACCAGTATCTGTATTATGGTGTTATGATGGTTAAAATGGGCGATGCAGACGGTATGGTTTCCGGTGCATGCCATTCTACAGCTGATACCTTAAGACCGTGCCTTCAGATCCTGAAGACCAAACCAGGAACCAAGCTTGTTTCCGCATTCTTCCTGATCATTGTTCCGGACTGCGAGTATGGCGCTAACGGTGCATTCGTATTTGGTGATTCCGGTCTGAACCAGAACCCGAATCCGGAAGAACTTGCAGCAATCGCAGCTTCTTCTGCAGAATCCTTCAAGCTTCTGGTACAGGAAGAGCCTGTAGTAGCTATGCTTTCCCATTCTACCAAGGGAAGCGCTAAGCACCCAGATGTTGATAAAGTTGTTGAGGCTACCAAGATCGCCAAAGAGCAGAATCCAGATCTTGCACTTGACGGAGAGTTCCAGCTTGATGCAGCTATCGTTCCGAGCGTAGGTGCTTCCAAAGCTCCGGGAAGCCCGGTTGCAGGTAAGGCTAACGTACTTATCTTCCCAGACCTTGATGCAGGAAACATCGGATATAAGCTTGCACAGCGTCTTGCAAAGGCAGAAGCTTACGGACCTATCACACAGGGTATCGCAAAACCTGTAAATGACCTGTCCCGTGGATGCTCCGCTGACGATATCGTTGGTGTTGTAGCTATCACATCCGTACAGTGCCAGGCTCAGGATTGATGAAAGATCAGTCAGCAATCATACATATAATCATGTAAACAGGAGAGTAAAAAAATGAATGTATTGGTAATTAACTGCGGTAGTTCTTCTTTAAAATACCAGCTGATCGATTCCGACACAGAAGAAGTTCTTGCAAAAGGACTTTGCGAGAGAATCGGAATTGACGGAAGACTGGTATATCAGAAAGCCGGAAACGACAAAGAGATCACAGAGGCTTCCATGCCGACTCATAAAGAAGCAATCCAGATGGTTCTGGAGGCACTTACAAATGAGAAGACAGGTGCGATCAAGAGCCTTGCAGAAGTAAATGCAATCGGTCACCGTATCGTACATGGTGGCGAGAAATTTGCTTCCTCTGCTATTATCACAGATGAGATGATCAAAGCAGTAGAAGAGTGTAACGATCTTGCACCACTTCATAACCCGGCGAACCTGATCGGTATCCGCGTTTGCTCTGAGCTTATGCCGAACGTTCCTCAGGTTGGTGTATTTGATACCGCTTTCCATCAGACAATGCCTGCAAAAGCATATCTGTATGGACTTCCGATCGAGTATTATAAGAACTATAAAGTAAGAAGATATGGTTTCCATGGAACCTCCCACAGCTTCGTTTCCAAACGTGCTGTTGAATTCCTTGGCCTTGATAAAGATAATTCCAAAGTTATCGTCTGCCACCTTGGAAATGGTTCTTCCATCAGTGCTGTACAGAATGGCAAATGTGTAGATACTACAATGGGTCTTACTCCTCTTGAAGGTGTTGTAATGGGTACCCGTTCCGGAAGCATTGATCCGGCTATCGTTGAGTATATTGCAAAGAAAGAGAACCTTGACCTTGCAGGTGTTATGAACGTGCTGAATAAGAAATCCGGTCTTCAGGGAATGTCTGGCGTATCCAGCGATATGCGTGACCTTAGAGCAGCTGCTGCTGAGGGTAACGAAGACGCTAAGAATGCGATCGAAGTTCTCTGCTACGGTATTGCGAAATATGTTGGCGGCTATGTAGCAGCTATGAATGGTGTTGACGCAATCGTATTTACCGCTGGTATCGGTGAGAATGTTGGTATGATTCGTGAGAAAGTATGCTCTTATCTTGGATTCCTTGGTGTTACCATTGATGCTAAGGCAAACGAGGCTATGGGCGAGGAAGTTGTTATTTCCGGAGCTGACTCCAAGGTTAAAGTTGCAGTTATTCCGACTAATGAGGAGCTTGCAATCTGCCGTGATACAGTAGCACTTGTAAAATAATTTAAGTGCGTTCAGGATTGCATGAGCAAAGGCGGCTGCTAATAGACGGACGGCTTTGTGATAATGCAGTATCACTTTATACGAATGTACTGATCCTGCCGGAGTGTATGATTCTCCGGCAGGATTTTATATGAAAAGAAATATTATGTTAGTATTTAACCTGAAAATTTGGCAGCTATTCTAACTTTTTTGAAAAATTATGTTAGATAAGAAAAAATTCAAGTTGACAAATAATGACAGGGTATGTATAATTGATTAAGTGTGAATAGGGAGACGATTATGCAGATACATTTATCAGACATTTCATCCAGCGAAGGTAAGAGCCAGCACTACAGTGTTGCTATCGAAATGGATACTATTACCTTCCAGCAGGGGACTTTTCCAGTACTGGATAAGAAGCCTGTAGAGCTTACTATTACGAATACCGGAGACAGAGTACTGGAGCTTGAAGGAAGCGGTCTTGTGACTGTTGGAATTCCATGCGACAGATGCCTGGAACAGGTTGAGACAGAGATTCCTTTTACGTTTAAGAGGAAGCTTGATATGAAGCTTACAGATGAAGAGCGTGTGAATGATCTGGATGAGAGCAGCTATCTCACCGGCTATGACCTGGATGTGGACCGTTTGGTCTATCTTGAGGTACTGATGAGCTGGCCTTTGAAGGTCTTATGTAAAGAGGACTGCAAAGGGATATGTAGCAGATGCGGGAAGAATCTGAATGATGGTCCCTGCGGATGTGCCGAGGAGCCTAAGGATCCCCGTATGGCAGCTATCAGTGATATATTCAGTAAATTTAAGGAGGTGTAACCGAAATGTCCATCTGCCCAAAGAATAAATCTTCCAAAGCAAGACGCGATAAGAGAAGAGCAAACTGGAAAATGAGCGCTCCGAACCTTGTAAAATGCAGCAAATGCGGCGCACTTATGATGCCACACAGAGTTTGCAAGGCTTGCGGAAGCTATAACAAAAAAGAGATCGTTAAAGTTGAAGACTAATAGCGAACTTTTAAAGAACATCTGAGTTGATCGGGTGTTCTTTTTTTGTGCAGAAACGTAGCTGGAAATATTCTTGTTTTTTGTACAATTTTCATATATAATGATGAGAAGAACAAAGGTTTAAATGCTGTGGTATCAGATATGACAACCACAGAAAACAATACAATGGAATCATTGGAGGAACGAAAATGTCTGAATTAAGCGATAAGATCAGATCAGAGTTTAAAAAATCAGATGATGAGCGCGATGCTCTTATGAATACACCAGAGGATGTAGACCGCTGGGACAATATTGTGTATGGACATGATGACAGGGAAATGCAGAAGCTGGATGTTTACAGACCGAAACAGGCCCAGGGTGAGGATCTTCCTGTTATCATCAGTGTTCACGGCGGAGCCTGGATGTATGGGGATAAAGAGCGGTATCAGTATTATTGCATGAGCCTGGCCCAGCGTGGATTTGCAGTTGTGAACTTTACCTATCGCCTGGCTCCGGAGTACAAATTTCCGGCCCAATTAGAGGATCTGAACCTGGTGTGTAAGTGGGTGATGAAGCGCGCTGGCAGATTCCATTTTGACACAGAGCGTATTTTTGCGGTTGGTGACTCAGCAGGAGCCCATCTTCTTGGACTTTATGCAGGAATCTGCACGAATCCTGCATGTGCAGCCAGATATCCGTTTACAGTGCCAGAAGGCTTTGCACTTACTGCGATCGCCCTGAACTGTGGTGTGTACCAGGTTATAAAAGAAGAGCCGGAAAGTCTGACCATGCAGATCATGAAGGAACTTCTGCCTGAAGGCGGTACCGAGGAAGAGCTGCAGGCTATTAATGTACTGGATGGGATTACCGATGTATATCCCCCGGTATTTTGTATGACCTCTGTGGCTGATTTCCAGAAAGCACAGGCACCTGCGCTGGTACAGAAGTTGATGGAGAACAATGTGCCCTTTGTATATCGTGTGTTCGGAGATAAAGTCAATAAGCTTGGACATGTATTTCACTGTGATATTAAAACGATTGACGCTGCACAGTGTAATGACGCGGAATGTGACTTCTTCAGAGAGTTTTGTTTCTAATGTATTTGAAAAAGGGCTCTGAATAGTTACCTTTTTTCACGGAAACCTGCGGTTCGCCACAGGTTTCTTGTTTTATAAGGAAAAATCCTATATGCTCTGGGAAAGGGGAAAACAAATGAAGAAAAATAGAATTGCCTGGATGGCAGTATGGGTATTGCTGTTTTTCGCTTCCTGCTGTTTTGGCGGAAGAAAAGTGCTGGCAGCGGATAAGGTGATAACAGATTTTTCCAGGATTTTTTATATCCCTGCGGGAGCGATTCAAAAAGGACAGGATTTACAGATGCTTCGTGAAACCTATGACGGTATGGGATGTACTGCATACACGGAAGATGGGGAAGAATTGTATCTGGATGTGATCTGGGATTATTCTGGAATCAATATGCAGACAATAGGGGCGTATGAGATTACAGGAACAGTAAAGCTTCCGGAAGGTTATACGAGTAAGGTGAGCCTGCCTGTGTGGAGGGTGGGAATTTCGGTGCAGAACCAGGGGCAGCCGGAGCTTCATGTGTATTCCAGAATGATTTCTGCCGGTATTTATTATTTTCCATGGATTACAGATCAGGATCCGGATACGATGGAAATCTGGCTGAAAAAAGAAGGCGAAGACTGGGCAAATGTAAGTGAGGAAGGATATGGCATCTGTGATACGGATGGAATGTATCTTTCCTGTCAGAGCATGGTGCCTGGAAACGTATATACATTATCTGTTACCTATAATGGGGGTAAAACCAGAAATCTTACTTATCGGTATCAGTCAGATGGTGTTCTGGACTTGATAAGCTATCAGCCAGGAGCCATTAGCGGCACCATGCAGAAGGACACTACGATCCGTTCCTGCGAATACATAGATGAAAAAAGTCTGCAGCGCTGTATGGTTTATGCGGTGAGAAAAGGACAGAACCTCCGGGAGATAGAGAAAGATCTGGAAGAAACGTTCTATATTCTTGGAAGTACCTGCACAGAATATGAAGATACTGCAGCAAATCCATCTGTAGTTTTGCAGTCTGTGTGGGACTTTAGCCAGGTGGATACAGCTGTTCCGGGAGTGTATAAGGTGACAGGTACCTTTGTGGCACCAGAGGGCTATGCTTTGGAGCAGGAGCTTACGGTACCTGAGGCAGTTGCCTGGATCACAGTTCAGAGACCGGATAAGCCGGAAGTACAGATCTGTTATCTGGAAAGAACGGATACACTGCTTTTTCCGATGATATTGGATGCTTTTACAGATAGCCAGTTAAATGATATGGAGGTATATCTGAAAGAAAGTGGAAAAGACCAAAGGCTGGAAAAGGAGAACTACTATTTTGACAGAAGAGGACTGCATCTTGGAAGGAAAGCGTTACGCCAGAATCAGGAATATGGCGTATATGTGGTTTATCCAGGGGGCAGTACAGGTATTTATACATTTCAATATAATGAAGATCTGATCACCAATGAACACTGGTATGAGCGGAACTATGCGGACAGAGACGGAAAGGATTTCCCGGATATTGATAATGGTCAGGAAAAAGTAACAGATACATCCACGGTTCTTGTGGGAAACCGTTTGTCGGATCTTATGAGCGCAGGGGCAAGCCAGATTCCCTTTGAAAAGGATGGCGTTCTCATAAAGATTCCTTCGGAAGATGTGAAAGACTGGGAGGTAGGAGCTGACGATGAAATCCAGGTGGATATTTCCAAAGAGAATGAGAAAGTATCCATAAAGGTTTCCCAAAATGGAGAGGAAATCACCCGGATTCCAGGTATGACCATAGAAGTTCCGTATACTTCTGGCAGATATACAACGATTCTCACAGATGAAGACGGAAATTCTTATACTGGTACTGAAAATGCGGTACAAGGTGTCGCAGTGATTCCGGTGGATAAAACCGGAGAGTATACCGTGCAGCAGGTACCTGAAGAGAATTCGCAGGAAAAAGAGGAAAGCTCTGACGGAAGCGAAAATTCAGATGGTGACGAAAATCCAGAGGAGGTGGAGAATCTGGATGCGACTGGAAATTTAGATGGAGATGAAAATCTGGCTGAAGCAGAGGATACAGATTCTCTGGAAATCTCCACAGAAGAGTTATCGGGGGATGGAGAAGGCTCCGCTGATATGGAAGAGAAAAACAGTACAGGAACGAAAGATGGAAAATTGGCAATACAGCATAAGAAAACAGCTGCTATTGTTGCAATAACTGCAATTTTGTTAATATTGTTATGGTATTTGCTGGCGAAACGCAGCAAAAAGCTCCGAAAGGGGGACCGGGGTGAAGGAGAACAAGGCAAATAAGAAAAACAGAAAGCTACTGTGGGGAACAGCAGTCATAGCATTGACGTTGTCTCTTATGTTTTTTTATGTATTGTATTGCTCCAATAATAAATACACCACAAAGGAAGAAAAGGCGATACACGGACTTCTGTATGCAGATGGCTCCTATGAAGATCTTCCGGTCTATTATCTGTCCAGAGAGTGGGAATATTATCCAGATGTACTTCTTACACCAAAGGATGATCTGGAAACGTATTATTTCCGGTACATTTCCATAGGGGAATATGGCGGGATGGAGCTGGATGACCGCGAGGGAAATCCGTATGGAAGTGGTACGTACCGTCTTCGGATCATGCTTCCATCGGAGGAACACACATATGGACTGTATCTGCCGGAAATCTATTCTGCATATAATCTGTATGTAGATGGGAATCTTATTGAGCAGGTGGGAAATCCGGATCCGGATCATTATGTGGAGCGGATCCAGCACAGAATGTTTACTTTCAAAGCGCATACCTGTGTGGATATTATGATCGCTGTGACAGATAAGGATTCAGCGTCTCCTGGAATCCAATATGTTCCCTTTTTTGGAAATCCGGTGAAGGTAAATATGGTAAGAGGAATCCCGGTGTTTATTAATTCCTCTGTATTTACCCTGGTTCTCCTGGTGCTTATTTTTTCCATATGGGCATTTTTCAGAACCAGAAGCAGGGCAAATATTCTGTTTTCGGGTGTCTGCATCTGCGTGCTGGGTTACACCTGTTATCCTCTTTTACACACCTATGCTGCACTTCGGGTCCAGCCCTGGTTTTCCCTTGAGATGCTGTTCTATTTTCTGATGTTTCCGGCGATGCTGCTTCTTGAGTATGAGATTACAGGGCAAAAATATAAATGGATAGGCTGGACGACGCTTTTTATGACAGCAGCGGGAATTGGCATCACCATTGCCGGGATATTTGCCGGTGGTATGGAAACAGCTGCTTTGTCTTATGGGATTTCCTGGATGACAGATGGGTTGAAATGGTTTACCGCCCTGTGTCTGGTGGGAACGGCATTTTTTTACACAGAAAGCAGGGATGGAATCCCGCTGCTGGCTGGAACTGTGGTCTATGCGGTATCTCTGGCAGCAGACCGGATCTGGCCCTTGTATGATCCTGTCATAGGTGGATGGTTTCCGGAATGGGGAGGTACGATCCTGGCTGGTGTATTCGGAATGCTTCTTTGGAAAGAACTGACAGACGGGTATCGTATGCGTCTGATTTATGAGGAACAATCCAGACAGATGGAAGTGCGCCTGTTGATGCAAAAAGAGCATTACGAAAAACTGACGGGAGCTCTGGAAGAAGCCAGCCGTACGAGGCATGACATGCGCCAGTATATCCGCACTGCCTCCATGCTCCTTGAGCAGGAACATTATGACGAGCTGAAAGATTATTTTCACAGGTTTGCCAAAGAGAGCAATGAGAAAATGCAGGCTCCTGTATGTTACAGCAAGAATCTGGCAGTGGATGCTCTCCTGCATTATTACGGTTCCCAACTGGAACAGATGGGAATTCGTTTTATGCGCTCAGTGGAAGTGCCGAAAGAAATGAAGATCACAGATCTTGATATCTGCCGGATTTTTGGAAATCTTCTGGAAAATGCTGCAAGAGCAGTGGAAACGGAAGGGAAAAAAGAATCTTATGTTAAATGTATCTGTAAAGTAAGAATGGGGAAACTATTGATCAATATTGAGAATACCTATAGCGGGGAAGTGCGCCGGAAAGGAGATGTGTTTTATTCCACTACTCATAATGGGCAGGGGATTGGAACAGCTTCAGTAAGTAAGGCAGCAGAAAAATACGGCGGGTATGCCGATTTTTCTGCTGAGGACGGAATCTTCCGGGCCAATGTATTTATCCCCCTGGATGAGACAGATGCGGGTGAATAAGGAAACGTGTTATTAACATGTAAACAGATAGTTCAGATATTCTTTTTTTATGGCGTTGGCACCACGCTTACGAATCTGGACGATCTCCTCATTGTCCAGAAGGAAGCCTTCTTCCAGAGCCTTGTGAATGCGGTCCATGTTTACAAGACAGCCCCGGTAGCAGGAAAGAAAACAGGGAAGATCCAAGATCATCTCTTCGAATTTCTGGAAAGTAAGGTAGGTGCGGAGTACTCCTGCGTCAGTATGGAGCTGGACAGCATTGTGATAGGTATCTGCATATAAAATAGTCTTTATGGGAACACGCACAGGCGTACGGTCACAGATTACTTCAATGTACCGCATGTCCTGTGCGTTTTTTATCTGAATAGAGTCCAGTACTTTTGTAAGCTTGGCAGTATCAAGAGGCTTCAGGAGGTAATAGGCAGCCTGGACATCATAGCTTGCAACAGCGAAAGCATCGCTGCTGGTGACGAAAATCAGGGAACAGGAATCTCCCTTTTCCCGAAGCCGGAGTGCAACATCCATTCCGTTGGACTGATCCATATAAATATCAAGGAAAATCAGATCATATCTTCCCGGGGTATAGGTTTGCCAGAATGCATCTGGAGTGCGAAAAGTGTATAATTGTATTTCCAGCTGCCGGGCGGCATAATATTCCCTTGTGGCAGAGGAAAGAATATCAAGATCAAGCTGAACGTCGTCGATAATTGCAATTTTCAATGTAAAAATCCTCCGTAAGAAGTGGCATAGCTTCCAAATATCACCGAAAGTGTCATCTCATCCCATGTGTATTGTTTTTCGAAAATAAATCCGATATAGTTATCTCAAGGTGATGAGGTGCTTAAAGATGCTGATTCCTTTCCTTTGGCAATTCTGAAAGACCTTTATATCATATCACAAAATACGAAAAAAGTGAGGTAGAAAAATGAAAAACTGGAAAAAAGCTATGGCTATGTTATGCACCGCAGCAATGATCACAGGAGTTAGTGCACCTGTATGGGCAGAGGCTGAAGCATCCGAGGAAACAGAGACAGCAGCAGAAGCTACCGAGATCACAGAGCTGACAAGCGATATGCTGCAAGAAGCAGCATATGAAGGAAGCTGGTTAACTTTTGAACCAGGATTTGATCTGTATGTGCCAAGTAACTGGAACGTACTGGAAGTTACAGACGAGGATCAGGAAAATGGCGTTATGTTCCAGGCTCTGGATCCGGACTCCGAAGAAGGAGTGAACATGGTTGTTACAGCTACAGATGTAGGAACAGAGTATGACCTGGATTCCATGGCTCAGGAGCTTATTGACGCAGAATATATTGATGTGGAGAAGGTTTCCATTAATGGAATCTATGGTGTTTCTTTTGAGACAGAGAATACATACGGAATCGCATTCCTGGATGATCAGGGAATCATGTACAATGTTCAGATCGGACCGAAATCCGAAGAGCTTCAGCCGACAGCAGAGACACTTTTCATTTCTCTGACCAAGACAGAAGAAAATACAGCAAATACTGGTGATGTAGCAGAAGAAACTACAGAGGCTGCTGATGAGGAAGCTGCAAACTAAAATGTGCTTGAAATGATAATACAATTAAACAGGAGACATGTAACAAATCTGATCCAGTATGGATGAGCGTTGCATGTCTCCTGTTTTGTTGCAAGAAAAAATTCCCTGGATACGGAAAAATCGTCGCTAAATCATCGCTTTCCTTAGCTTCGCATTCCATTTCTGCACGATCAGGGGATTCATTTTTATTTTTCTGCGGTCGTAAGTGATCAGGCCGTTGGTTTCCTCTTCAATGTCGGAAAGCTGGGTGTAAACTGTGGCAGAGTATCCTTTTTTTACGGAAGGGACAATGGTATTTTCCATTAGTCTGGAAAAGCCATCAGTGAGGGCTTCTGATGTAGAGAATTTCTTATATCCGTAAACTGTCTGGCAGGCACTATGCTCCGGGATGCGTAAGGAATAGCCGCCGAATTCGGAAAGCGCAAGCACGCGGTCCGATTTCGGGATGGGGAGCCCCAGGAAATAATAGTGGAGGCTGTTAATATCGCCGCACCCCTGATCAAACCAGCCGCTGGCAGAATCTACCAGGCGGGAAGAATCCAGTCTGTGAATGAAATTCGTGATCTTTCTGGTAGAAAACTGTCCCCAGCCTTCGTTAAATGGAACCCAGGTGACGATAGAAGGGTGGTTATACAAGGTTTTTATCATGTCACGGAT
Organism: Clostridia bacterium; assembly: GCA_029101305.1. Lineage (GTDB taxonomy): Bacteria > Bacillota > Clostridia > Lachnospirales > Lachnospiraceae > Blautia_A. The sequence continues at coordinate 16,433 of JAQXQS010000096.1, forward strand.
ATCATCAATGTATTCCTGACGGCCATCTTCATCTGTGCGGGACAGAAGACGGCTGCGGGTATCCTTCACCGGAATGCGCATCCAGTTCATAAGGGTGGCAAGATAAGTGACAAACCAGTGGCGGTAAAAAGAGCCGCCATTTGGCATGTCCTGCCATACCAGCATTCCAAGGCGGTCGCAATGGAAATACCAGCGGTCAGATTCAATCTTGCCATGTTTGCGGAGCATATTAAAACCAAGCTCCTTCATGGAACGGATATCATAAATCAGAGCCTCATCAGACGGGGCAGTATAAAGGCCATCCGGCCAGTATCCCTGATCCAGTACGCCGCTTTGGAAACAGGGCTGGTTATTCAGGAAAAAGCGGGGATAACCATCCTCTGCCATCTGTACATCACATTTGCGGAGGGCAAAGTAGCCAAGAACCCGGTCGTTACCATACTCCAGAGAATAGGGATAGAGCCAGGGCTCCTTGGGAGACCAGGAACGTCTGGAATTCTCCGGGATGGAAATAGTAGCTTCTTTTCCTGGACGGACAGATACGGAAATGATTTCATTATGACACAATTCATCTCCCAGTCCATCGGCATCCAGAAGAGCCGGAGGGTAAATCCGGCAGGTGACGGTATCGGAAGAATGGGTGCTGGGAGCTGCTGACTTGTCTGGCCCCACGGCTGTGCGGACCCGGAGCCGTATCTGTCCATTGTCATAATCCGGAGTGGTGCGGATATCCTTTATGTATTTTTCTGGCACGATTTCCATCCATACTGTCTGCCAGATCCCGCTCTGTGCAGTGTAGAACATTCCCCCTCGGTCTAACTGCTGTTTGCCTCTGGCGTGGTAGGAGGTGTCGCTAAAATCGTGTACACTGATCAGAATGGAAATAGTGAGATCATCAGGAACAAAGTCTGTTATATCAACAGTAAAAGGAAGATAACCACCTTTATGGTAAGTTGCGAATTTTCCATTAATATATACACTGCAGATCTGATCAACTGCACCAAAATGAAGAAGGAGCCGTTCCTTCCTGATATCCAGGCTGTTCTGGGGCAGCTGGATGATACGGGAATACCACAGGGTTTCGTCGGGCATCAGCTGCCTGTTCACCATGGAAAGAGGTGCTTCCGGCGAAAATGGCACCAGGATCTGTCCGTCAAATGGGAAATAATCGTTTTCGTAAAACTGCCATGGAAGGATACGGCTGTCGGTAATGAGATAATCCCACATTCCGTTCAGATTGATCCAGTGCCTGCGGACCATGGAAGGGCGTGGATATTCTTTTAAGGTCTGTCCCTGGGCGGCAGCTTCGGTCCAGATGGTTTCCAGATTTTTCAAATATGATTCCTCCTATTTACGAAAAATAATAAAAAATAATGATCGTGATATTTCTATTATACATGAAAACTGATTGTTTGCAATTGTCGGAATCGGTTTGGAAAAGGCTTTTTTGAAGACGGTTTTGAAACATACTTCAGGCATAACTTTCAATTGAAAAAGTGGGGAGGGTATGATAGGATAGAAAGGATTAATGGAGGGGAAGAAATGAATAATTCACAAAACAAAAACCTGTTGACAGAGGGTTCTATCTGGAAAAAGCTGATGGGATTCGCCTTCCCGCTTTTTCTTGGAAACCCGTTCCAGCAGCTATACAATACAGCAGACTCCCTGATCGTGGGAAATTTTCTGGGAAGTGATGCACTGGCAGCAGTAAGCTCATCTGGAAGCCTTACCTTTCTGCTGGTGGGCTTTTTCCAGGGACTTGCCATGGGTGCAGGTGTCATTATCGCAAGGTATTTCGGCGCAAGGCAGAGAAAGGAGCTTCACAGGGCGATTCATACCACAGTGGCTTTTGGTATTCTGTGTGGGATCATTCTTACCATTGCAGGGGTGATACTGGCACCGAAGATTCTGATCCTTATGAAGACACCGGCAGATATTCTGCCAAAATCCACCTTATATTTCCAGGTATATGCAATGGGCTCACTGGGACTGGTTCTGTATAACAACTTCGTTGGAATTATGCAGGCAGTGGGAGACAGCCGTCATCCTTTGTATTATCTTATTTTTTCGTCAATTCTTAATGTGACCCTGGATATGCTTTTTGTAGGGGCGCTTGGAATGGGGGTGGAGGGTGCAGCCCTTGCAACCATTATTTCCCAGTTTGTCAGCGCGTTTCTGTGCTTATACCGTCTGATGAAAAAAAGTCCGGAGGAATACACGGTATCTTTTAGGGAGATCTGTCTGGATCCTTATATGCTGAAGCAGATCGTATCCAACGGTCTGCCTGCCGGAATCCAGAATTCAGTGATCGCCATTGCCAATGTGGTAGTCCAGTCGAATATCAACAGCTTCGGCAAGCTGGCTGTGGCTGGCTGTGGGGCTTATTCCAAAATTGAAGGATTTGGATTTTTGCCGATCACCTGTTTTTCCATGGGACTGACCACCTTTATCAGCCAGAATCTTGGTGCGAAGAAATATGACAGGGCCAAAAAAGGTGCGCGCATCGGTATCCTTTGCAGCATTTCCATGGCTGAAATCGTAGGGATTATCGTGTATTTTGCCAGCCCGGTTCTGATCGCGGCTTTTAATAATGATCCAGGTGTGATCGAGTACGGGGTGAAACAGGCACACGTGATCACACTGTTTTATTTTCTGCTGGCATTTTCCCATTGTATCGCAGGGCTTATGCGAGGTGCAGGAAGGGCTACCGTGCCGATGTTTGTTATGCTGGCCTGCTGGTGTCTGATCCGTGTAACATACATAACAGTTGCGGTAAAAATACATCCGGTGATCCAGACGGTGTTCTGGGCGTATCCGCTGACCTGGTCGCTAAGCTCCATTCTGTTTTTACTTTTTTATCTGAAATCAGACTGGATCTACGGATTCGAGAAGAAAAAATAAGGCTGCTGCAGATGAGGCACTGGGACAGCAAAAGGAGTAATACGAAATGAATGTACTGAATATTGAACATGTAAGTAAAATCTTTGGAGATAAAAAGATTTTTGACAATATTTCTTATGGAATCCATGATGGGGACAAGATCGGAATCATCGGGATCAACGGTACGGGGAAAAGTACCCTGCTGAAAATCATTGCAGGGGAAGAGGAGGCAGATGAGGGACAGGTGATTTCCCAGAATGGTCTGCGTATCACATATCTGCCCCAGATGCCCGATTTTCCCAAGGGCGCTATTGTGCAGGATTATGTAGCGGATGGAAAATGGCAGAAGGACTGGAGTACAGAAAGTGAAGCCAGAAATATTCTGAACAAGCTTGGAATCACAGAACATGATGTACCGGTGGAGCAGCTTTCCGGCGGTCAGAAAAAGCGGGTTGCCCTTGCACGCACCCTGGTAAATCCTTCTGATGTGCTGATTCTGGATGAGCCGACCAACCACTTGGATAATGAGATGGTGACCTGGCTGGAGGACTATCTGAACCGGTTTAAGGGAGTGGTGATCATGGTTACCCATGACCGTTATTTCCTTGACAAGGTTACCAATAAAATTCTGGAGATCAGCCATGGAAAGGTGTATTCCTATGATGCCAATTATTCCGGATTCCTGGAGCTGAAGGCACAAAGAGAAGAGATGGAGCTGGCTTCCGAGCGCAAAAGGCAGAGTGTTCTTCGGATGGAGCTGGAATGGGCGAAACGTGGCTGCAGGGCCAGAAGCACCAAGCAGCGCGCCCGTCTGGAACGTCTGGAGGCACTGAAAAACGGAAAAGCACCGGTTCAGGAGCTGGATGTGCAGATGGATTCTGTGGAAACCAGAATGGGAAAGAAAACCGTGGAGCTTCACCATGTATCCAAAAGCTATGGGGATAAAGTGATCCTGGATGATTTTGATTATATTGTACTCCGGAATCAGAGACTTGGAATCATCGGTCCAAATGGCTGCGGCAAATCTACCCTGATCCGGATCATTGATGGTATGGTCCAGCCGGACAGCGGTACGGTGGAAATCGGGGAAACCATTAAGATTGGCTATTTTGCCCAGGAAGTGCCGGATATGGACGGGAACCAGCGTGTTATCGATTATATCCGGGATGTGGCGGAATTTATTCCCACCAGGGATGGCAGAATCAGTGCTTCCATGATGCTGGAGAGATTTCTGTTTGACTCTGCTATGCAGTATACACCGGTCGCCAAGTTGTCAGGAGGAGAGAAGAGACGTCTGTATCTTCTGAAAGTGCTGATGGAGGCTCCTAATGTACTGCTTCTGGATGAGCCAAGTAATGACCTGGATATTCCTACGCTGACCATTCTGGAGGATTATCTGTCTACTTTTTCCGGAATTGTGATCACAGTATCTCACGACCGTTATTTTCTGGATGATGTAGTTGACCGGATTTTTGCCTTTGAGGGGAATGGAAAGCTGACCCAGTATGAGGGTGGATATACGGATTATGTGGAAGCCCGGGAACGCAGACATGGTGCAGCCGGTGTAAATGTCGGAGTGTCGGGAAAGGGAGCGGCCGGATCGGAAAGTGCTGCTTCAGGAGAAAGCGGCAGCACAGAGGAAGAATCCAAAAAAGCTACAAGAAAAGACTGGAAGCAGGGACAGAAGTCTGAAAAGCTGAAATTTTCATATAAAGAAGAACGGGAATATGCTACCATTGATGATGACATTGCAAAGCTGGAAGAAAAAATCGCCAGCCTGGAAAAGGATATGATGGCAAATGCCACAAATTCCATGAAGCTGCGTGAAATTATGGCAGATAAAGAGGCAGCAGAACAGCAATTGGAGGAGAAGATGGATCGCTGGGTTTATTTAAATGATCTGGCAGAGAAAATCGAGGCGCAGAAAAACAATGGATAAAAGTGGCAGGGATGGGACGAAAAATGCGCTGTTCCGCCAGATTCCCAGAATCGATAAGATAATGGAAACAAAAGAAGCGAAAGAGCTGACAGAAAAATATGGGTATGTCATGGTAAAAGAAGCCGCAAGGAACGCGGAAGAATTGCTGCGGATGAAGCTGAAGGGGAAGATGAATCCGAAGGCAGATCAGAAGACAGAGCAGCAGAGAAACGGGAAGACAGACCTGGTTCTGGAGCAGCCGGCTGAAATAGATTATCAAGATGTCATTTTACAGGAAATGAGAGACGATCTCAACCGTAACAGCCAAAGGCGGATGCAAAGAGTGATTAATGCTACCGGAGTGATCCTCCACACAAATCTTGGAAGAGCCCCCTTAGGGAAGAGGCTGGTATCGGAGCTGGTTCCTCTGATGACCGGATATACGAATCTGGAGCTGGACCTGGAGAGCGGAAAGCGAGGCAGCAGATACGGGCATTTCGAGGAAAATCTGTGCAGGGTCACTGGCGCTGAGGCTGCGGTGGCAGTAAATAATAATGCTGCAGCTGTGCTGGTTATGCTGACTGCGCTGGCTTCTGGCGGCGAGACTATTGTGTCCAGAGGGGAACTGGTAGAAATCGGCGGTAAGTTCCGCATTCCGGATGTGTGCAGCCAGAGCGGGACTGTTCTTGTAGAAGTGGGAACCACGAACCGTACTTATCTGGAGGATTACGAAAATGCAGTAACAGAGAATACGGCTGCGTTTCTGAAGGTTCATACCAGTAATTACCAGATTACGGGATTTACTCATGAACCAGGGCTGGAAGAGCTTGCAGAGGCAGCTCATAGCCATGGAATTCCCCTTCTGGTGGACTTTGGAAGCGGGGGGCTGCTGGATATGGCTCCTTATGGAATCGAGGTGGAAAAGACCGTACAGGAGCTTCTGAAAAAGGGCGCTGATCTTGTATCTTTCAGCGGGGATAAGCTTCTGGGAGGGCCACAGGCCGGAATCCTGGCAGGCCGCCGGGATCTGATCGAAAAGATTTCCAGGCATCCTCTTATGCGGGCGGTGCGGATTGATAAATTTACGGCAGCTGCCCTGGATAAAACCATCAGCATTTATCTGGATGGAAGGAAGCTGGAAGAAGAAATTCCCATTTATCAAATGATGGGAAGAAGTGTAGAGGAACTTAAAGAAAGTGTATATAGACTCCTGGATGCCCTGAAGGAACATACGCAATTTGAGTGTAAGGTGATCTGGACAGGAAATGAGGAGGATATACAGCCATCCCAGAATCCCATCGGAGGTGGGACGACACCGGGTAAAACATTGCCGGGAGCTGCCCTGGCGATAAGAGACCGGAACAAAAATGGCTGTTGCGCCCAGGAGATCAGTAACCGTCTGCGCCAGCTGAAGGTTCCGGTGATCGGACATATAGTGGATGACTGGGTTTATCTGGAAATGCGGACGGTATTGCCGGAAGATGTTGAAATACTGGAAACAGAATTAAAATATGGGATTGAGTGTGTTTGAAAAACCATTCCTGTAAGACTGGGTTCGTTTAAGCTGCCATTTGGTTCTAAGAGAGACACCCGGAACGTGCAGCCGTGATTTGTTACGGTGGTACGTTCCGGGTGTCTCTGTGTAGCAATAAAGTAAATTACTGTCCCATATGCCATGCCAGTCTGACACTTGCAGGGTGATGTTCATTGGTAAGCCAGTCGCAGTCGTTGGTGATCCAGTCCATGATGCCAAGCTGGCGTGTTTCCCAAGCAACGGTAGCTTCGTGTGCTTCTGGGGTTTCTTCTGTTTCCATGGTGGTATCAATCTCATCGTAACCGAAAATGTATCCACCGGCACTCCAGATGCTGAAATTGCTGTCCGGACCCGGATCAATCTTTCCTTCTCTGGCAGCAACAAGTCCGTCATGTCTTGCTTTATATTCTTCCTCACAGCCTGGTTTCAGTCTGGTCATAAACATTCTGTGACGGATCAGCTCTTTGTTTTCGCGGACAATACCGAAATTATGATACATCAGGCGCATGTTTTCCCCAGGTGTGGAAATCCAGGTGAAGGTATCGTCAATTCTGGAAGTAAAAGCCTGGATCTGAGCCTTTTTCTCTTCTGAAAATGCTTTATTTTCGTCTGCTTCGTAATATCCGAAAATCAGGGAACTGCAATTCCAGATGCTGAAATTATGTACCTGCTCCTGATCGAGAAAAGCAGTAAGCTCCGGCCAGATTTCCCCTAATTTCTGGCGGTACTCATTCATCTTCCCCTCTTTGATCTCCATAGCAAAGCTGTGTCTTTCCATAAGAAAATTCCTCCATTTATAAAAATAAAATTAAAGTAGCAGTTCAGAGCCAATCTCCCAAATCTCTCGCATTTCGTCGATGTGGCGTATTTGCCCGCAATATTACCTGCGAACACTAACAGAATATCATAATTTTTTACAGAAATCCACCCTTATATTGACATATGTCCTGTACTTATATACAATAAGAGGACTGGCCCTTTGGGGCGGCAGTGATGGTATTATATACAAGAGAGGGGATTATTATTTGGAAAAAGAAGTAAAGATTCAGGAAAACAAAATGGGCGTTATGCCAGTGGCGAAGCTTCTGCTTACCATGTCAGTGCCTATGATGATTTCCATGCTTGTCCAGGCACTTTATAACATTGTGGACAGTATGTTTGTGGCGAAGTTAAGTGAGAATGCACTGACTGCAGTTTCTCTTGCATTCCCGGTGCAGAACCTTATGATCGCAGTAGGTACCGGTACAGGTGTCGGTATCAATGCGCTGGTATCGCGCTCCCTTGGAGAGAAGAAACGGGAGTATGCAAACAGTGCGGCGAATAATGGTATTTACCTTGCCATATTCAGTTTTATCGGATTTGCAGTTGTGTGTGGATTATTTGCGCCAGCATTTTTTAAAGTGCAGACCACAGATCCGCAGATCATCGAATACGGTATCGATTATGTGAGAGTGATCGGCTTTATGTCATTTGGCCTGTTTATCCAGCTGACCTGCGAGAAGCTTCTCCAGTCTACAGGAAAAACCATATATTCTATGGCAACACAGCTCCTTGGAGCGATTATTAATATCGTACTGGATCCGATTATGATCTTCGGTCTTCTGGGATTCCCGAGAATGGAAGTAACAGGTGCCGCGCTTGCTACCGTAACCGGTCAGATCATTGCTGCCATTGCTGGTGTGATCGTAAATATGAAGCTGAATAAGGAGCTTCACATTTCCCTTTTCAAATATAAAATTGACGGGGATGTGATCCGCCATATCTATAGTGTGGGTTTCCCATCCATTATCATGGCCTCTGTAGGTTCTGTTATGACCTTTGGAATGAATAAGATTCTTATGGGCTTTACCTCTACGGCAACGGCTGTATTTGGCGTATATTTCAAGCTTCAGAGCTTCATCTTCATGCCTGTGTTTGGTCTGAATAATGGAATGGTTCCGATTGTTGCCTATAACTATGGGGCAAGAAAGCCGGAGCGTATTACGAAAGCGATCAAATTAAGTATTATCTACGGTGTTTGTATCATGCTGGCTGGTTTCGCAGTGTTCCAGTTGATGCCGGGAACGCTTCTTGGAATCTTCAGTGCTTCTGATGATATGCTGGCTATCGGTATTCCGGCACTCCGTACCATCAGCATCAGCTTTTTGATCGCTGGATTTTCTGTTGTGGCATCTTCTGTGTTCCAGGCACTGGGACATGGTTTCTTAAGCCTGGCAGTATCGGTACTTCGTCAGCTGGTTGTACTTTTGCCGGCTGCATTTATCCTTGCAAAGGTTGGTGGACTTGGAGTCTGCTGGTGGGCATTCCCCATTGCAGAGGTGTTTTCCGGCGCGATCTGCCTGGTGTTCATCCGCTATGCATATAAAAAAGAGATTCATCCCCTTTACGAAAAGTAGGATGTGTTGCAGAAAGGCCTCTTGGGAGCCACGGCTCCTGAGGGGCTTTTTACTATGAAAGTCCTGTGCGGCAGACATGAATTCACCATGCTTGCATGGTGGATTTATGGATATCGCACAGGCTAGACTGTATGAGTAAGTAGGGCGATAGCCCGGATTACGAATACAGTCGGCGATTGTGGGAGCGCCAAGGGGCGCGGAACAATCGACTTTCATTCATGGTGATGTCTGCGTAAGCAGACATGTCCGTTTA
>JAQXQS010000097.1 GCA_029101305.1 Clostridia bacterium
CTGTACCGTCTTTTCTTACATAGCCACATTTTCCATCTTTTTCAACATAAAAGTAACCCAGATTGTCTCCACCATAGATAAAGTCATACTCCATTGGTATAATCAGATTGTTTTCTTTATCCACCACTCCGCATACATACGGTTCTTCTGCGGATTTAGTAACACAGACATAATCAGATTTGTCATATCCACTTGCTACCTTATACCCTTGTTCTCGCAATGTTCGGATTCTTTCAAAGGTTCCATCTACTTTTAATAGCACTTCTATCTCTTCGGATACCTCCTCCGGATTTCCTATACACAGACTCTCCAGGGCCGCCTTCAATTCATACATGGTTGTATTCCCTGTAGCTACAATATTAAAATCCAGGTCATATGCAGAAAGTTCTTTTTTCCCTTCATTTTCTATATAAAAATACGCACCATTACTATTTCCAAGTTTCTGCTCGCTTGTCAAGGCTGCTGAAATACACTGATCTCCATTTATGCTATAAAGCGTAGCCGTATCATAATCATAATTATAATTGTACCTATTTTGGGCTTCATCCTCAAAGCTTCCTCCCTTAAAACCAATCATCCAATATTCATTACTTACATTTACATAGTCATATTCAAATGGAACGATTACCTCTCCATTTGTTGACAGGATTCCCCATAATGACGTATCCGTTTTCTTGGCAATTACTTTGTCACCGTACATATGCATTTCAGAATATTTCAGGCCTGTAATTGTGGTTCCATCCATATTTACCAGTTCATAATTATCATAAGAACCTAATAACAAGGGGTTCGGATTGCCTATACCAAGTACATACCCTGCTGAAGTTTCGAATTCTGACAGTTTCGTAAGCGTCAAATCTCCTGTAAAAATCTCATCTCCAGATTCTGCATCCGAGTTACCTTCACTTGCATCCAGCCCTTTTATGGTAGTAACTTCTGTCTTCAATTTATACTGTGCTTTCAGTGACACGTTTTCTTTTGGCATGGAAAAGGTGAGTTCTGCGGATTTCTGGTCTTCTTCGGATAGTTCTATTCCATCTGTAAGCCATCTGGAAAACTCCACATTTTCCTCGTTTGGCGCGTCTGCCACTACTGTTACGTGGTTTCCTTTGTGGTAAATACCGCCATTGTCTCCTTTTTCTGTGCCATTTTCTACGGTCACTTCGTAGGTTTTGGAATACTCCATTCCATAGTGTACTGCGAACCCACCAATTCCAAGGGCAAGAACCAGACCTGCTACCAGAACCATTTTCTTTTTCTTGCCGGTACCGGCTGGGGATGAGTTTTCTGATTTTGAAACTGTGTCTTTGCAGGCGCCTTTCGAAATTGTTTCATTAGCCTTGCCACGTCCTGTCTCCTGCGAACCATTTTCCTGCATTTTGGGACTCACCGGCATCTCCGGAATTTCCCGCGTGGTCCGTCCCAGCTTCTGCAGCACATTATACAGCTCATGCATAGACTCATACCGGTTCTCCGGCAGATACTCGCAGGCTTTTAAAATAACAGCCTGAAATTCCCGGCTTCCATTTGCAGGAGCTGGCAATGGAGTTCCCTGCATACGCTTCATCAGGGCTGTTTCCCGGTCACTGAAGCTGATTTTCTGGTCTACAGGCGGGTAAAAAGGCAGACGATTGTTGTTCATCAGGCGGTAAAGTACGATTCCCAGGGAATAAATGTCAATCTGGTCATTGTACGTTTTTCCAAGGTATACCTCCGGTGCCATGTAGCTCTCGGTTCCCTTTTTGGAAAGGCCGCCTGTAGTCTTTTCGATAGTTCGGGCTATGCCGAAATCTCCCAGCTTGAAGCGCCCCATCTGGTCTACGAAAATGTTTTCCGGTTTTACATCACGATGCACCAGGCCACTGTCTGTGGCATAGGCCAGGGCACTGCTGATCTCACAGCCCAGGCGCAGGGCAGTTGGCTCATCCATGGGGTGATTCAGCAGCCATTTGGAAAGGGGCGTGAGCAGCTCCATTTTGATCAGAATGTCCCAGCCCACTTCCACCTCATGTTCCATCACACAGTGATCCTCATAACCCACAATATTGGGATGGTCCTTCAAAGAGATCATAATTTTGATCTCCCTTAAAATTTCATCTACAAACTCCCGAAAATACTGTGTCACAGACACTTCATCCATTCCCTCACTCATCACTTCATGTACATCGGACATGGATTTGGGAATGCGGATCACCTTCAGCGCTGCTTTGGCAGAAATCGTGTGATCGTTCTTTTCGATTTCATAAACCCTTCCTGTGGCGCCTTCGCCCAGTTCTCTGGTGATGATCCAATCGTTAAAGACAGAATCTCCTATTGTATAATTCATATGTTTCCCCTCCACTATCATTTCCGGAAATTATATTGGTCTGTTTAACACAAATGGATCATATGGCTCTTCTGGGTTCCCCCAAAACAAAATTTTTCTATTTTTTGATAACATTAAATATTGTGTATCTATTCCATCTGTATCCTTATAAACCACATTTCCATGCCAGTCAATCAGGCTCTCACTGCCGTCATCATTAGTTATCTTCCATAAGGAAATATCTGTATAAGTCCAACCGTGAGTTATCTCTAACATCTGTGGTTCTTTTGTAAATCCAGATGTAATTGTTCCATCTGCCGCTACCAACGTATACGTACCATCTGCTTCTGTATAGACAAATCCCAGTTCCGCAACTGACACTACCTGCTCGCCAACATAATCAGGTTCAAAAAAAGGGAAAATATATGTATCTGGCTCTACTGTTACTTGGCCATCTTTTCTTATAAAGCCAGCTTTTCGATCCTTTACTACCATAATATAATCTGAATAAAAACCATTTGTATCGTTTAGCCCTAAACCAGAAAATCTATTGTCATACTCTATAGGAACAATTAATTCACCGTTTTTATCTGCTACCCCCCATTGTGACGAGCCATTTCCTGTTAAAGATCTGACCTCAACATAATCTGTAAATCCATCATTAAATTCTCCAGGAGCATATCCATTCTCTATCATCGTTTTCCATCGTGTTAACACAGAACTTTTTGACATCACCCTTGCGGCATTTTCTGTGATTTTATAGTTCCCTTCGCTGTTTTCTCTGTCATTTTCATCATAGCCGGATAGCAATCCTGTCATCTCTTCTTCGTCAACGGCATCCACAATATTAAAATCTTTATCATATAGAATAAATTTTTTTGTTTTTAGATTCAGCATGAACAGTTCATCTTCATCAAATCCACCCTTTTTTCCCAGCTCGTCTTCTGAAAATACTGCTGACGTACAAGTATCTCCATCAATATTATAAACTGTAAAGTTACCTGATCCTCTGGCCACGATCCACGATCCATCTACATTGATTCCTTCATGTTCAAATGGAATTACTACCTCCCCATTCATTGACAATACACCCCATAATTCTGTATCCATGTCTTGTGCCACTATCCAGCCGTCATCAACCTCCATCCACCTATACGCCTCTTCTGTAAGTGGTCCCCTGTTCACATCCACCAGTTGGTAGCCTTCACTTCCACATCCGATATATGTGGTAGCTATACACGGCTCTATTATTTGATATCCCTGCCAGACATCAGAAGGATTTTCAGCCGGAGTAAGCGCAATATCCCCACTAATAACCTTATCCTCATCTTCTCCCATATAATTAATACCGCTTACATCTGCCCCTTTTATGGTGGTGACTTCTGTTTTTAATTTATACTGTGCTTTCAGGGACACATTTTCTTTTGGCATGGTAAAAGTAAGTTCTGCGGTTTTCTGATCTTCTTCGGATAAATCAATTCCTTCTGCAATCCATCTGGAAAACTCCACATTTTCTTCTTCTGGTGCGTCTGCCACTACGGTAACGTGGCTCCATCTATGGTGGGTACCGTCACTATCGCCTTTTTCGGAGCCGCTTTCTATGGTCACTTCATAAGTTTTGGAGTATTCCATTCCGTAAAAAACGGCTGCACCGCCAATTCCAGCCGCAAGAAGTAAACCTGCTGCTGTCAGGGCGATTCTCTTTCCCTTTCCAGCGCCGGATGTAGTGTGCTTATCTGAGGTGGCAATCGCAGCTGGTTGGTTTTCTGCAACGTAAGACTTGTTTCCCGTACCCTGCATTCCGGAGTTCTTCTGCCAGGTAGCTTCGCTTCCATTTGCTGCCCCAGCCCCAGTCTTTGATCCGGTCAGATTCGCCCCATCCCCAGACTCTGAACCCGTCAGATTCCTGGTCAGGCTCATACCGCTTCGCTCCCCGGCCTGCGGGCTCCATTCTGGCATCTTGGGAATCTCTCTCGGCGTCTTTCCCAGCTTCTGCAGCACATTGTACACCTCATGCATGGACTCATACCGGTTCTCCGGCAGGTATTCACAAGCCTTCAAAATAATTTCCTGGAACTCCCTGCTTCCATTTGCCGGAGCTGGGATAGGTATTCCCTGCATCCGCTTTGACAGCGCATTTTCCCTGTCTGTGAAGCTGATTTTTTCCGGAAACGGAGGATAAAAAGGCAGACGATTGTTATTCATCAGGCGATAAAGCACGATGCCAAGAGAATAAATATCAATCTGCTCATTGTAGTTTTTTCCAAGATACACCTCTGGCGCCATGTAGCTTTCTGTTCCCTTTTTGGAAAGGCCGCCTGTGGTCTTTTCGATGGTCCGGGCAATGCCGAAATCCCCCAGCTTAAACCGTCCCATGTGATCCACAAAAATATTTTCCAGCTTTACATCCCGGTGAACCAGACCACTGTCCATTGCATACGCCAGCGCACTGCTGATCTCGCAGCCAAGGCGGAGCACCGTCTCCTCATCCAAAGGATGGTTATACTGCCAGTCTGCCAGCGGGGTAAGCAGCTCCATCTTTATCAGAATGTCCCAGCCTACACCATCCCCATGGGAAAGGACACAGTGGTCCTCATATGCCACAATATTGGGATGATCCTTCAAAGAGACCATGATCCGGATCTCCCGGAGGATTTCGTCTACAAACTCACGAAAATACTGGGTTACGGACACTTCATCCATTCCCTCATTCATCACTGTCCGCACGTCTGAAGCAGACTTTGGGATGCGGATGATCTTCAGGGCAGCTTTTGCCGAAACCATCGCATCGTTTTTCTTTATCTCAAATACCTTGCCTGTAGCGCCCTCCCCGATTTCTCTGGTGATCACCCAGTCATTAAATACTGAATTGCCAATTCTATACTCCATACGCTCTCTGCCCCCTACACGTTTCTTATAAATTCCAGGGTCTCTTCCATATCGTCATCTTCCATCTGGTAAAGCTGCATCCACTTTTCGCAGTACTCCACGCCCTGTTTCATCCACCAGGCAGTTTCCTCCAGAACCTGTCCTTTTACTTCAAAATAGGCAGCAAACAGACTGTAATAAACTGCATAAAAATAGCGGACATCCTCGGTATTCTCTGCCAGCTTGTCCATCACCGCTATACAGATATTCTTCGCTGCCTTGTAATTTCCCTCACTGATTGCCAGAAGCACTGCGGCGATCATGGCGTCCAGATCCTGATAGCTCCCTGCCAGAATGCCAATGCTCTTCCGGGATTCCTCATATCTTTTCAGTTTCCCCAGAAGCTCAACTCTGGTGCGAAGAGTCAGCACCGGAAGTACTTCCATAAAACGTCCATCCTCTTTTAGCAAAGCCAGAACTTCCTCCGGTTCCTTTGTCAGCCGCCACAATTCCAGAACATCTCCCAGATAAACGGCCTTTCCATCGAATTTCTCCCGAGTCTTTTTCAGGACTGCCCCACATATCTCATACTGTTTCTGGGCTTTTCCGATCTCATACTGCAGATGATATCCCTCATAATCCTCCGGAAACTCCTGGAGCAGCTGAGCGGCATTCTTTTTTACCCGCAGATACTGCCCTTTTTTCAGATAAAAAATTGCCTGGGCTGTAAGACAAGCCCAGCGCTCCACCTTTTCCCCGGCCTTTTGCACTGCCTTTTTATAACTGGCTTCTGCCTCCTGCATTTCTCCAAGGTTTTCCTGAACACCGGCCAGGTTCATCCACAGCCCGCAGTGATCTATCCCCAGCTCCTTTGCTCTCTGGAAAAAGATCTCTGCCAGCTCATAATTTAACTCATACAGGCACAAAACACCCATATAATACTTGGCATTGTTATTTTTCGGATCCTCTTCCAGAACCTCTTTCAGAACCTGAGCCGCCTGAGTATATTCTCTTTGCCCTATCAGCAGCACTGCTTCCACTGTTTTTCCCGCTGTATCCATTGTGTCCCCTTTTCTATCGTCAACTTCCTGATACGCCAAAGCCACTTTTGATATCCAGCATATCTTTAACTTCCTGCAAAAATCATATGATCCACCTTACAGCTATCCCAGAAGTCATCCCAGGAAACTCCCGCATTGGAAAGAAAATCATCCACATTTTTATTTCCGGTGCTAACATTAGGATCACTGTTCAACTGATTTTGATAAATGGTTTTGCCAAGGTCGCTTCCCTTGTCTGCCAGCTTTTTCAGCTTCTCCACATTAGATTTGGCTTTCCACCCTGTCAGTTCACTTACATTGGTTTCCAGGCCAGTGTACAGTGTTCCCATCAACTGCTCGCTCAAATCTGTAGGATTGTCTGCATCCATAAGCCCTGTGGCAAATTCATAAACCGTTTTCGCATTTCCTGCCATCTGTGACCACTGCGCTGTTTTTTTGTAGGTTTGCCTGTATTTTCGCAAAAGACCTGCCGAAGTTTTCACAGTGCCATCTTTTCCCATGATGTCTTTATAAAATCCATAGGTCTTATTGGCATTTGCCTTGCTGGTGTCAAGATCCTTGATATCGGAAACATCTATTCCAAAGATCGTAAAGGATTTTCCATTTTTCGCTGCTGTACTGGCTGCCTTTCCTGCGCCTTCTGCAGCTTTTTTTCCACCTTCCTGGAACAGATTTCCGATTTTTCCGGCTGCATCTTTCACATCCGTTATCATACCTTCCACCGCTGAAACGGTCTTATATCCGGTATTTAAGGTATCCAGACTATGAGCTGCCGTGCTTAAAGTCTTGTACAGTTTGCTGTCCGGACTGTCTGGGTACGCCTGTACCATTTTGTCAAAATAATCGGTGAGGCTGTCCTGTCCGCTGTAAAAACTGGCCTCTTCATAAGCAGAATCTGCTGCCTTTTCCAGGCCAAGCAAGGAACAGCCCATTCCCAGACCGCTAAGGGCCAGGGTGGATACTGCCTCCCCTGCGGAAAAAGTATCGTTGATCAGATCCCAGCCGGAGGATGTCAGTTCTGTAACAAAACCAGCGGGGCCTTTGGTCACCAGCCCTTTGATTCCCTTTGCCGGCATGGCGATAATGTTTGCCGCACCGGATACAATGGCAGAACCCAGCTGCTTTGCCGAATTTTTCGCCATCAGAGCCATGGCATCTTTTTGCTCTTTTTCTTTATATTCTGTCAGAACTTCATGGTTGCCCTTCAGTTCTGTCTCCAATTCCTTACTCAGCGCCTTTACCTGTGCTGCCGGCATAGAGGAAAAGCCGGTGCCGATTCCCTCTGCCAGGGTTCTCATATGCTTCGCAGAAGTCTCCAGACTGCTGGCAATGGTTTGTATGGGCTGACACATCTCTGCTTCCACCCCATAAACTGCGTTAAAAATCGTCTCAATATCGCTTTTTTTATAATTCGCCATATCCAGCACATAGCTCTGGTAGGTCTCTATATTACTCATATCGTCTTTGATACTGATGATGCCCAGAAGCTTTCCGCCGTTTAACACCAGATCCCCGATAAAGTCTGTGACTACGCACCATTCCTTATCCTTGATCTCATCAATCTGACTGCAAAGCCTTTCTTTTACCTCATCTGAGAAATCTCTTTCCATCTTTCATCCCTCACTTCTGGCTACTGCCCATTGCCTGCGCCTGTTCGGTATCCGATTCGTCGTAAACACCAGCTGCTTTTCTGGAAAAATTCAGTGTATTGGTCATCAAAAGCTCCAATGCGCTCCAGCATTCCTGTATTTTATCACAGGTTTCCTCCAAGGCATCCTTCATGTCCCCGCATCCATTGGCAGTATCGGGACGCCTGGACAGACTGTGACCCTTCACTGTGCCGATAAGCTTTTGAAGGGCATCACACTGCCGCTTTACTTCCTCTGTATCTACCTCAAATTTTGTTCCCATTTGCTCCCTCTGTATTCTCTAATACAAATCCCGGTCTGCGTCATCTATCTTATCTTTATACGTGCTGCAATACATTTTGGTCTGTCTTGCAAGCTCCGTCAGTTCACTTCCACTTCGTAAAACACTGATGCTTTCCGCAAAGGCTTCAAGGGCTTTTGCGGTACTTCCCTGTTTGATCCCGCTAAGGTTCATGGCAAGTACGATTTTCTGAAATTCCCGGAGATCCTTCTCCATATTATTAAGGGACTGGGAAATAAAGCTGCTCATTTTATCAATATAATCATCGTCTACTATCAGTTTCACTGCTCTTCTCTCCCCTTCCTCTATTCTTCTGTTCCAGTTTCTGTATTCTGTGCTGCTGCTGCAGCCTCCTCTTCCATCTGTCTTCTTTTCTCACTTTCCAGCCTGTCAATCTCATTGTAACAGGTCTGTATCCGGTTGTTCAGTTCCCAGATCCCATTTTCATTTTCGTCTGTTTTGTTGCTGCATTTTTCTGTTGCAGAGGCCAAGGCCGACATTGCAAGGCTGAATTTCTCCCCGTTTACGGCATTTTCCAGCTCACTGAAGCATCCGCCTCTGCCATGAAGGACTTCCTGTCTGGTTATGGCAAGTTTGCCCACTATGGAAGTTACCTGCATGCGGATCTGGTTCTGGCACTCATTGATCTGACTTGTATATTCCCGAAGACTGGACTGCTGTTCCTGAATGCTGTTTATCTGGCTTTCATATTCCCGGATCAGCTCTCTTTGTCTGTTGATTGCAGAATCATATGCTTCTGTTCCCATTTTTCCTGTCCCTTCTTTCGATTCACTGGTAAATGCCCCGGCCATGGCTGCCATGGCCGGAACCCTCCAGCCGGTGCTGTTTTTCAGCCTCCTGTTACACTGCCTGCTGTGGCATTGTCCTCTTCCATACGGTTGTTCATGTAGGTTGTAAGGAATTCAGAAATACTTAACAGCGCTTCCTGTGCTTTTTCAAGAGCTACCTTGTACTCGCTGTCATATCTTTCGATAAAAGCAGTTGCAGTCTGGTTTTTGAAACCTCCCTGCAATGCATCATTGGTTCCTGCCAGAGCCTGAAGTACTGCTCCCAGTGCCTCTGCCTGCTGGCTGTAGGACTGTGCGGAAGCCTCCACTACTTCATAATCAATATAGTTCTCTGCCATCTGTTTCACCTCCCTGAGATTTTATTTTCTGCGGCCAGAAGCATATTTTCCCAGTGCCCTCCCACCGCATATTTATATCTTAAGTCCGAAGACTTTTGATACCTATTGCTCCAGCACTCTCAGCCTTATCACCTCGCTGCCGCGAAGCCAGAATGCATCCCCTGTTTCCAGAGGCTTTTTATTGCTCTTTTGCTGCAGAAGCGGAATATCCACAACCTTGATCTGGTTCAGTTCTTCAAACAGTAGCAGCTGTCTGCGATCTTTCAGCTGTTTCAACGGCTCCGGTGCGTTAAACGGCACGGACGCATTTTCCAGATTCGTATACAGGATCAGAAGCCTGGCATCTTTTCCCTTTGCCTGGATTTCTTTATAAAGTGCCAGAAGCACCTTGTCTGCTCCCATAGCAGGGATGGCTCCCCGGTTCTGGATCACCAGGACGTAAGGCGGCTCTTTTTCCATCCAGCCCATTCCCTCAGATGCGATTCTCTCCAGCCGCTCTTCCAGCTGGATCTTCAGATCATCCAGCAGCTCGGAAAGTTCTTCTGTCTTTTTGCTGTAAAGCTCCGTCTGCTCCTGTTCCTTCCACTCTTCCAGAGTTCCCGGCGTATCGTCCACAATGTAAAGTCTGGCACCGATGCGGCAAAGCTCTTTCAGCAACGTTTTTACAAAGCGTGTCCTGCCAAGCTCGTCCTTTCCTGCAATTCCCAGAAGCTCCTGTGATGCAAAGGACAGACTCACAGGCTGTACATTTGCATATTCTACGCCAAGGTACAGCTGATCTCCATCGGATGTGCTGTGGAATCTCTTTTCCAGCACTTCCCTGGTGACTTTCTTTGGTACCACCTGAATGGTCTTTGCATGCTGGTCCGGATAACGTGCATTCATTTCCTCTACAAAGCTCAGGATATGTTTCACACGCTGGATCTCCTTTTCCCCCTCAAATGCCAGATAGGTCTGTGCCTCATAAACCTTCTTATCCAGCTCCATCAGACATCGTCCCGGCAGATTCTCCGGCTGCATACGGAAGCAGTTCAGCATAGAGCTGTATTCCCCACTGTCATTGCAGTACAAAGCGATACGGCAGCCAAAATTAGCCAGATATTTGTAACCGATTCCGGTTGTCTGGGCATTTGCGATCACAAAGGAGATACCAAGTGCAAGTCCCTCTCTGCACAGCGGCAGAAGGAAATCGTTTTCTATCAGATACAGCTCCTTCATAGCCGTAAGATTGTCAATAAATACCACGATCTGCGGTATATCCGAAAGTCCAGCTTCCAAATATGAGCTGTAAGAGCTTACCCCTGCCTTTGCCAGCTTTTCCTTTCGGAGCTGTACTTCCTGATTCAGCAGCTTAAACAAGTTCCGCAGCTTCTCATCCTCAGTGGAGCAGACTACGCCGCCCACATGGTGCAGCTCTTCAAAGTTCC
Organism: Clostridia bacterium; assembly: GCA_029101305.1. Classification (GTDB taxonomy): domain Bacteria; phylum Bacillota; class Clostridia; order Lachnospirales; family Lachnospiraceae; genus Blautia_A. The sequence goes on from JAQXQS010000097.1 coordinate 10,738, forward strand.
GAAATACCATGGTTCCAAAATCAAGAAGATACAGCTGCAGCTCTGTCGGTGAATATTTCTCTGTAAGCCCCTTTAACAAAGCCTGCAAAAGATTGGTCTTTCCATACTGTGCAGAACCGATGATCATGGTATTAGCTGCTGTCACATTGATGTGGAATTTGCCCTGATACTGGGTAGACGGATCGTCGTAAATTCCCACAGGTGCAGTAAGGCCGCCGGTAAGGTCGGTCTCTCTTTCCAGGGTTTCTCCCACAATGCGCTCCAAAAGAGGCGGCAGGCAGATAAATGGCAGCCGCTTCAGGCCGGTCCTTTCACAGAAGCCGGAAATATAGGATACCACGCTGGCAAGCTGTGTCTCGCCCTGCCCATCCTGTGTCTTACCTTTTTCTTTATATATGGTAGTTCTCTTTCCGGACAGGCTGACTTTTGAAATGGAAAAGCCCTTATGAGCACTGCCTGGATCTGCATTTGCAGATGCGCCGCTGTATGCAGACTGGAAAAGCTCAAAGATCTCATTATTCCCCACCTGCAGATAGGCCCGTCCCGGCTCCCTGATCTCTGCTGCCAGAGGAGTCTTGATCACTTCGTTACTATCTGCCTGGGTCTGCACCTTCAGGCACAGCTTAAATCTGGAGTTGGACCAGATCTGAGGATCTACCACACCGCTTGGCTTCTGGGTTGCCAGGATCAGATGTACACCAAGGCTTCGTCCGATACGGGCTGCACTGACCAGCTCTTTCATAAAGTCCGGTTGCTCTTTTTTCAGTTCTGCAAACTCGTCTACGATAATGATCAGATGTGGAAGTGGCGTCTTGGCACTTCCCTGACGGTATAATTTAATATATGCATCAATATGATTGACTTCGTACTCTGCAAAAAGCTCCTGTCTTTTCTTCAATTCTGCGCGGATAGAGCTTAAAGAACGGTCAATCTCTTTTCCATCAATGTTGGTAATAGCACCCATGAGATGGGGCAGGCTCCGGAACTGGTTTACCATACCGCCGCCCTTAAAGTCGATGATCACAAAGGCCACCTCGTAGGGATGATACAAAAGAGCCATGGAAAGGATATAGCTCTGAAGGATCTCACTTTTTCCGGAGCCTGTGGTTCCGGCTACCAGGCCATGAGGGCCATGTGCTTTCTCATGAAGATCCAGGTAAACCGTTTCCTGCTTGGCATTGACCCCAAGGGGCGCTGCCAGAGTCTTGTAAACCTGCGCAGAACTCCAGTTTACCGCCAGGTTCACATCCTTTGGAGCGTAAATATGAAGAAGCTCAAAGAAGGTGATATTTTTCACCAGGCTGCTTTCCAGATTGATTTCCTCCTCATACACAGGTGCCAGCTTGTATACCGCTTTTTCCATTTCCCGGTCTGCCAGGGAATAAATGGAAAACTGCTCCTGGCGTGTACCGTCCTCCACATCGATTTTGCAGCCGGTATAATCGTCCTGGAGCATCACCACTTTTTCACAGCCATTTGGCAGCATTTCCTCAAATTCCCGGAAAAACAGGAAGGTAATCCCTTTTTCTTTTGCCCTATCCACCATCTGGAACAGCGGATGCTTCTGGATTTCCCCGTCGTCATATACAAATACCAATAACCTGGGATTCCGGTGGTTTTTATCTCTTAAGGAAAGCTCTTTGTAAAGATATTCGTACAGGGTATTGCGGCTTTCCGTATCACAGAGGATATTTCTTCTGTGCATACCGTGATTCTGGATATGGGGCAGGAAACGAAGCCAGCCAAATTTCTCCTTCTCTTCCTCTGCAATGCAGCACATCATCTGTACTTCCTCGCTGGAATGCCGCACTGCCAGATCCAGGATCATGATCTTCAGCATGTTGTAAAGCTGAAAACGTTTTCCCACGATTCCGGCCATCCCCACATCCTTCAGGGAAAGAGGGATGGGGATCTCTTCAATCTTTTCAAATTCCCTGGAGATCTGCTCCGGCATCTGCATCAGGCTGTCAGGCATTTCCACTCGCTCCTGCTGCCGGTAATCTACAGGCCTTGCAGAGTCCTTGATTCCATTTCCCAGATAGATTTCCAGGAAATCCGCATCCTGTGGAGTACGCTCAAAAAGCTCTTTTCCAAAGTCCGCTACCAGCTGCAGGTCTTTTTCCACAGAGTAATAGCGGTTTTTCAGAAATTCTGCCTCTTCCGCTCTCTTTTCCTGGATTTCCGTGCGTTTCTTTTCTATATACTGGTTATAAACGTCGATTCTGTTCTGAACTTTTTTCTTGTATTCTTTTTTGTCATTGATAATGTTTGCAACAGAAGTGGCAATTCCCACACCCATACTTCCAATGCTGAGGATCATCATAGATGCCCCGCCGGTGGAGATCACACTTCGCAGCACAACGGTCACGCCAAGCATGGCAACTGCCGGAAATAGCTGCATTACAATATTTCCCCGAGGCTCCTGTATCTCTGCCGGAGGATCTAAAACTGTGATCTTGTCTGTATTTTCCACCATACGGATCCTGGTTCCCCGGTTAAATTTCGGATATTCATTGTGTCCGGTGCTGTCCGGAAAGTCCTGGAAATTCAGCCCTGAAATATGAATATGGTCTGCACTGTCCAGATATACCTTGCCCTCTTTTACGCAAAACTCATATGGGCCTACCGAGATAAAGTCCATATTTTCCAGCTTCTGTTTTCCATTTACCAGCCTTCCGTTCAAGAATACGTTATCACTGGAATTTTCCACAAAAAGCCACATCCCATTCATGGACTGCTGTATAGCGATCTGAGTCCTGCCGGTCTTCTGATCCAGCAGCTGCAGATGACATTCCGCAGTTCCTCCAATCTGAATGGCATTGTTTCCCTGAAGGGGCAGCACCCTGTCAAATGCCTTTCCCTTATTTTCATAATTTTCTGTAAGACAGATATTCACAGCAGTCTTTCCGGAGGTGCGAAAAAGGATCTTCCGGTCGCGAGTGGCCTGGGCCGGTCTCGCCTCCACTGTCCTCGTGACGGCTCTGGCCCTCTACTGGTTCCAGCCGTGGA
>JAQXQS010000098.1 GCA_029101305.1 Clostridia bacterium
TGTTACTGTCAAGATAGGTGTCATTTGCAATGAACATATCATTATCGATCATCTGCTCCACTACCGGGTGACGGCCGCCTTTGATATCGATGACTCCGCCCTCATTTACCTTCGGGCGCACATAATGATTCCGTTCTGCCACAAGAGCAAGGGATGCGAAAACATCAAGCCCGGCGATTGCCTTAGCGGTACGCTGGATTCTGATGACTTCCTGTCCGACTTTATCACGCACCTCAGAAAACAGTTCATATTCCAGTGCATAAAGCTTATCCTCTGCTCCAAGGATCATATCTTCCAGGTTTTTCAGTTCTTCCGTAATGTAACGCTCTGCATTTGCCAGAGTCTGCTTACGGATATAATTCTCCGGCACCAGGTCTTTAAAGGTATTGGTAACCTCAAGTGCATAACCAAATACACGGTTATATTTGATTTTCAAGGATTTGATTCCCGTCCGTTCACGCTCTTTTGCTTCCAGCTCTGTAAGCCATTTTTTACCATCTGTGCGGGCAGTACGGAATTTATCTACATCTTCGTTAAAGCCTTCCCGGATAATACCACCATCCTTCTGTGCAAGAGGTGGCTCATCTACAATTGCGCTCTTGATCAGACTGGTAATATCCTCAAGACTGTCCATATCCTCATAGATTTCTTTCAGAACCGGAGCTTCAAAGTCCTTCAGAACCTGTTTGATGTAGGGAATCATTTCCAGGGAAGAGGCGAATGCTACCATATCTCTCGGATTTGCAGATTTGAAACTGATACGGCTCACAAGACGTTCCAGATCATAAACAGGATTCAGATATTCCCGGATCTCATCCCGGAGCATCGGTTTTTTATTCAGTTCTTCCAGTGCAGTAAGTCTGCGATTGATTTCTTCTGCATCGATCAAGGGCTGCTCTACAAAGGAGCGAAGGGTACGGGCGCCCATGGCGGTTTTCGTTTTATCCAGTACCCAGAGAAGAGAACCTCTTTTTTGTTTTTAACGGAGAGTCTCGACTAATTCCAGATTGCGGCGGCTGGAACTGTCGATCAGCATATAGCGTTCTGCTGTATATGGCCGGATAGTCGTCATCTGGGAAAGAGCCGTTTTCTGTGTCTCCTTCAGATACAGGAAAAGAGCTCCTGCTGCAATAATTCCACTGTCATAATCACTGATTCCAAGCCCATCCAGATTGCTTACATGAAAGTGTTCTTTTAATTCTTTTCTACAGGTGTCGTCATCGAAATACCAGGCATCCAGAGAAAAAATACAGATTCCAAGCCGTTCTCTCAGGTCATCTGTATCAACCCCACTCATAAAGAAAGAGTCATTGCAGATAATCTCTGCCGGCCCAAATTTGTTAATCTCATCAATTAATTTCTGACTGTTTGGTATTTCTGTAAGGAAGCAGTCACCTGTGGTAATATCTGCTATGGCACATCCGAAGCGGTCTGCTATGGAAACAATGGACATCAGATAATTGTTTTTCGATTCATCCAGTGATGTGGCATCCAGGGTAGTTCCCGGTGTAACAACACGGATAACCTCCCGCTTAACCAGACCTTTTGCCTTCTTTGGATCTTCTACCTGCTCACAGATTGCAACCTTATGGCCACGCTCGATCAACCGGTTAATGTAAGTATCTGCAGCATGGAATGGGATTCCACACATAGGCGCACGTTCTTCAAGGCCACAGTCCTTACCTGTTAATGTTAATTCCAGTTCTTTGGATACCAGAAGGGCATCGTCAAAAAACATTTCGTAGAAATCACCGAGACGATAAAAAAGAATACAATCTTTGTATTCTTCCTTTTTTTTGCAATACTCCACCATCATCGGTGACATGTTCACACTCTTCGCGGAAGTCCTTGTTTTATGCGGGTTTACGCCATTTTCAGAAGTGTTACTGCACGGTTTCTGCACGGTTTTTTCATTTTTCGTTTCATTTGTATTTGTATTCATCTTATTCCTTTGCTGTATCATCTAAAACAGGAGCACATGTTTCCTCTTCATAACGGGCTATAAATTTATTAAACTCTTCTGAAATATACTCCTTTTCCAGATGTGTATAATAGTTCGTCATATTTACATTTGAATGACCAGCAATCTTACGCACTGTAAATGGCGACATGTTTGACTGGTTCATTCGGGTGACGAAGGTATGCCGAAACTTATGCGGATACACACTATAAAGATGTGGCTCGCGATTTTCAAGTTCCGCACGTTTTATTTCCTTTTTGTCAATAATCTTCAATATACGCGAACATTCCCGGGAACCATACTGTGGAAGAAAAGGATTCCCTGGCTGTGTTGTAAACACCAGGTTTGGATATTGTTCAAGCAGGGCATTATCTTTTCCCCATTTTGTTCCATATTTCACCTTATCCGCATCCTGTTTTGCTTTCCAGGATAAAAAGGCATTTTCAACACTCTTAGACATAGGAATCCAACGATAACTTGCCTTCTTTTTGGGTGTTGTTATTTGTTTGATATTATATGGATTTTCGATTCTTCTCTTACTATCATCATAAAATATCGTAGTTTTATTAAGTGTTTTGTAAATGCGGATTCGGTGTGCATGAAAATCAATGTCTTCCCACATAAGAGCTGCCAGTTCTCCAATACGCATCCCAGTGTTTAAAATAATATAAAACACCTCATAATATCTGGTTTTTTTGGCAGCAGACAGAAAGGTTTCGATTTCTTCCTTTGTAAGAATTTTTCCCTCATCTTCATAAAGTGGATCAATTACTGCCTCTTCCGGCTTTTTAATAGTAAGACCCTTACAGGGATTCATAGGAATCATTCTGTTCTCCACAGCACTATTTAAGAGTAAGTTCACGATTGCTAAAGAGTGGATCACAGAGGTTTCTGCATATCCATCTTTTTGCAAAAACTCTATCATATTATAGATATGGGTAGGGGTGAGACTATTCAGTCTCACCGATCCTATAATGTCTGTTACTCTTTCAAATCCGTCCACATACCCATTTACAGTCGTGTTTTTCAAACGCCCTACATTGTAGAGTCTCATCCATTCTTCAAACCACTCTGCAACTGTATATTTTTTTGAATCTACACTTAGTCCAATAATATATCTTGCCTTTTCATGGTCGCGTTTCTTTTTAAGTTTGGCCAGGTTGCTATCATATATATAAATAGGTTTCGGGGAACCTTTTAAATAAATTCTAGCTACGTACAGCCCATCTGATCTTTGATAAAGACCACGTCCTAATTCCTTGCCTTTTAAAGATTTACCCATATGGTATTCATCCTTTCCAGACCAGATCACAAGTACATCAGAATATTAACACGTTCCCGAAAAATATTCAAGCCTCCTGTTTTTCCAGCCATTTCTCAAATTTTTTCTTATGAACAAGGGTTCTTCGTCCAATCCGAACTGTAAAATCATTTTCTGCCATTAAAGTTCGCACTGTCTTTTCAGATAATCCGGTAAGTCCGCAAGTTTCTTTTACTGAAAGAAGAAGTTTCTCATTTTCTTCTCGTCCGCCTCTACTTTTCAACATAACTGTTCTCCTTTCGAAATTGTGTTCTGTTTAGATAGTTTTTTCAGATTCTCGTTGTGCTAATAGTTTTTCCATAGCTTCCTGTCTTGTTATTTTTTCCCGCTTTGCTTTTATCGCAACATATTCCTGCGCAAGATTGTACGCAGTGCAGCAGGCATTATAGCTTTTATAGATTTCCCCACGAAATTCAAATTGTTTTTCCAGCTTTTTCTCATAGCAATATACGACAGCTTCTTCAAACGTACAGGAGGTTTTCTTCATATGATTTTGAACCGACTTTTTGGTTATCCCCAAACCTTTATAACAGCGTTCCTTTGATTCATATTTCTTTCCCAGAACATTAACATGCTGTGGTTCAGGCATTTTGCCTTTGACAGGAACTTGCCTTTGAGCCTTTTGCTGCCTCTTTTCTTGTTTCCTTTTATAATATTGGACAGCGTCTTGGACAGAAACATCTTCCTGCAGCATCTTATTGCATACCCAGCGATATGGAACCTTCTGATCCTTGCAGCACTCACGGAGGTCTTTATAGATGTGATCTCCTATTTGAGGAATTTCTTTTTCAGACACCATTTGTCTGTCCGCATAGTAGGTTGCCGCTTCAGATACTGAACAGTCATTTGCATATATATACCCATAAATATCCTTTTTCCGTATTTTTAATGCTGTGCAAAATTCAGCAAGATTATTATAAAGAACTCCGTTTTCCAGGCGGATCGGCTCTTTTTCCATCTTGCGAAGAGCTTCTTTTTTTCCTTTATAATAAAGCAGGACTTCTTCTACACTTAATTCTTGATTCAAAATCTTTTCGCACACCCACCTATAAGAAATATCCAACATACGGCAACATTCACGAAGATCCACATATTCAACACCTTGAAAAACAATCGGTTCAGAACCAACTGTTGCATTAAGTTCAATATAGTGTTTAATGGCTTCTTCCTTCGAAGAATTGTTCCTGCGCAAATAATTATATATATCTGATCGTTTAATCCCATATGTTCTACACAGTTCCGATGTGGATTCCGAAAGATTTTTATCAAACTCTTTTTTTCTTCGCACAGGATGTTCTAACAGGAAATAATCAAGCGCCCTTTGCAAAGGAACACCCAAAGCCTTGCTTTTTTGTCTGACTTTTTCCGGCTCTATATTGTATTCACAGCAACATTTTGTAAACATAGGATATTCTTTATTTCTGTAAATAAATGGAGACGGATTTCCGTACTTTCTTTCTTCCGCTTTTTTTATACAATAAGTTAATGCAACCGCTTTAGACCTTCCTGTTTCTTTCATGCATTTTCTTACTGTATTTGTTGGTATCCCCATTTGTTTACAACACTGTGGAAAAGAAGGATAGGTTTTTCCCTTATATTTGAATTTTAATTGTTCTGCATGCTTAATTGCTTTTTCCAGTGATTCTTGTATTGTGAACCCATAATCATATTTATAATGGAGTACACTATACTTATTTAATCCATAATAATCACAGCACGTTTGAAGGCTCAGCCATTTTCGGTTGCGAAAAATAAACTGCTGTTCCTCTTGTAAGCCTTTAAAATGATCAATTGCCTCTGTAAATGAGCAATTATTTACACGCCGATAACCTAATACAGAACCATATTCAAGTCCTAATTGTTCACAGCAATTTTTTTTACTTTTATATAACATACCGTCATATTCAAAATAAAAGCGTTCATAATAATTTGTTCTTCGTCTGGGTTTATGCATAACCTCTACATCCTTTCCAAAACAGGAATTTGACACAAAGCAGGAGTCTGATTCCCCCTTTCCAGGTAATATATTATGACATTTGACAGAAAACAAAAAGCACCTGAAAATCATCTCTTCCATGATTTCCAGGTGCAAAGATACACACTCTACGGTTATTTATCACATACATTCCAGTCCAAACTGGAATAAGAGTTTATGCAGTGTCTGCTGCCAAATGCCATTTTTATGATACCATCCATAAAAATTTGTGTCAATTTCATTCCTGTCTTTAATAAGTTCCATTTTCGTTGTTTCTTTGCTGCTTAGGCAGCAACTTCCATTAGATCTTCTTCTAAGATATCCGCAAGCAGTTTCCCCTGATATCCAAAACCGTTCACTTTTACCTTATTCTTGCGCAGTTCCTCAATTTCTTTTTTCCTGAGATCCCGGCTCTTAAATGCCAGAATCTTATCCTCCTTGTTTAGCTTCTTGGTAAGCTGTTTCTGCCAGCGTAAAAGAAACACTTTCGCCTGCTCAATGTCCGCATTCTGGCGGTCGTAATAAGTTCTCTTTTGCCTCACTGTACCATTCGGCTCTACTTCGAGGGTATAATAGGGCTTTTCAGGAGCCTCTGTTTTCCGTAAAAACAAAAGATAGGATTCCCTTTTTGCAATCCGCTCATAATAAGTATCTTTTCCTATGATGCAGTGTTTCAGTTCACTTCCTTCTTCCAGAATGTCTTCCACCCTTTGTGGGGCTATAATCTGAAAATTTTGGTACTTGTATTCATACTTTTTCAGGCTTTGACAGATGGAATCAATATCCGGGAACTTCTGTACGATTTCACAGGCTTTTAGTGCCAAACCTTTGTCTTTAATCATCTGGACAACCTCATTATGGCGCTTTTCCAACTTATTTACGCGGAATACAATGGCATCGTTTACATCCATTCCAAGTCTTAATGCCATTCCCAGATAGTCTTTCCAGGTATCAACAAGCTCTTTGGGAGTTTTCCTGCTATTTGCAGACTGCTTTTTCAGATAATTTTTAATCTGCTCAGGCCGCATCCTGTCCAGAATAAAGGTCACCTGTTCCGGACTGATTTCTGCTTGCGCCAGCCAGGTAATGACATCATCTTTTATTACCTGTTCATGCTTTTTTTCGAAGCGCAGCCATTGCAGGAATAAGTGATCACCATTATTCTTTCTCAGTCTGTCCAAACGGAATTTATCAATTCCAAGGGCATGTCCCAATGAACCCGATTTCTTATAATCAATTGTAATTTTCTTTTCCATAAGCTGTTTTACAAGGCTTCCCAGTCCTGCTTTTACAAGCTGTTCCAAATAAGGAGACCGACTTAACACGTAAAAATATGAGACTGGCTTTGCAGTTTCCTTTTTTCCTAGGTATTCATAAAACCCACTTCTTTTAAAAATTTTATTCTTCATTCCATGAAGTGATTTTTTATAAATTTTCCCCTCGTAACAAGATGCCTCTTCCTTCCTGCCCCAAGAATAGGAACTATATTTTTCCAGTACGCCGCAGATCCACCTGTGTTCATCGGTTCCCTGGTAATACCCCATATAATATTCCGTTCCAGTAGGCGTATGTTCGTCATAAACAAATCTTCTTTGTTCCCAGCAATGGTACATTGGTTTTTTATAAGCAAGCATATCGTACTGTGCCGAGGTTATAAACTCGCGGACAACCAGCCCATCTCCACATGTCTGTAAAAGATAGGCGGTCTCCTCTTCGGTTCTTACCCTGCGCTGTCTGCCGACTGCCTTATACTGAATCTGATGTCGGCAGTGCGGACAGGTTCCTTTTTGATTGTGTTTTGGTTTCTTTATGGAAACTTCTGTTTCACACCAGGTACAGTATCCTGTAGTCTCTTTCTTTCTGGAATACTGGTAAAAGATAAAGTTTTGTGTGATACCGACTTTTCTTACCCACCTGTTCCAGTCTTTTGGCGTTTCATGTACCTGTTTCATAACCCGATCCCAGGCATCTGTTCGTTTCCGGTGCTTTTCCAGACACTTTTTTCTCCGTAAATGCTCCTGGTATTCCAGGATTCCAAGATACACATTCTCGTCCTTATATCCGTTGCCGATTGCTTTCCAGATTCTCTCCTGGCAGTCGGACGCACACCATGTATGCTTCCAGTTCACTCCTTTTGGAAAATCCAGCTTATCCAGCATTCTATCTGTCCACTTTTTCAGCCGATAATCGTAACTGGTAAAACACTCTTTTTTCGGATCGATAAATAACGTATAGGAAGGACGCCTTCCACCAGCTGCAAGAATCTCGGCAAAGAAAATCCCTACTTTTAAAATATTATCTTCCAGTTCCGTCCGTACATATAAACCAGTTGGATATTCCATTTTCTCATAGGGAACATTTGTAATCACCGGAATATCCTTACCGGCCAGTTCCAGCATTTCATCCGTTGCTTCTAACTGTTTCAGTTTCCAGAGCTTTTGTTTTTTCATAGGGTTCGTTCCTTTCTTTTTCGTATTCAAACAGAGAAAGTTGCTGTTCCTCTTTAATAGCCTTTTGATTCTGGCACCTTTGCCGTTCTAGCTGTGCAATCTGCTCCTTTGTCAGTCTTTTCCCAACAAACCGTTTTTCCGCATCCGTTAAAGCTTCAAGCCCTTTTATCTGGACTTTTCTTTGAACCCGCTGGAGGCGTTTTTCTTTTTGCTTTTGTTTCTCCCTTCGGACTGCCTTTTGCATATCGGATTCATAACAGATCTGAATTCCTTCTTTTTGCTCCAAAAGATCCTGTTCTTTGTCACGATGTACACGTGCTGCACTTCTTACATTTAAAATTTCCAGTTTCAGATCCGGATCAGTAAGTACCAGTCTGGAATACCCATTCTCCCATTCTTTTTGAAAGATAGCTCTGGCGTTCATTTTGATCACTGCCTTGCAGATATCCAGAGAAGTCTGCTTTTTAAGAAATTTCTTTCCTTTGATGATACTGGTAATGGGTTCCCCATCAAATAAAGTCCCGTCTTTTCGTAATGTAGAAACCTTTACATCATAAAAGACATTACCCTTTTGTGCAGAAAGCTGTTTTCCTCGCAGACTACAGTAATGACCGGGACCACATGTGCTGACACAAACCAAAGGATTGTAGTTCATACTCCATTCCTGTTTTTTATAATCGTACTGCATATGATGCAGACAGATCCGGTTCTTATACCTGGCTTTAAATTTCTCGAATCGTTCTTCCTTTAACTGGTCAGCTTCTTCTGTAAGGTGCTGTATGTTTTTTTCATAGGTGTAATCCGAAGCCATATGGCAGACGCAAAAACACAGATAATTGCTTTCACTGCTAAGAAGTGGATCGTTATCTGCACAGACTTTCTTATATTTTGGACATTTCACGATCACGTTATCATTTTCAGCACAAAACATCCGGTCCATATAGTCAAGTCTTCCAATGCATTCACGATAACGTACAGACAGACCACATCCTGTTACAAATACCGCATTTTCCAGATACTTTCTACTGTAGACAAATCCTCCATCTGTATTATCAAGTGGTGAGGCTCCACATCTTCCAGCAGGAATGACGACATAATCTGGATGATGTTCCGCACAATAACCTGCCAACAGAAGTTCCTGCGTAATGAGATTGTATTTTTCTTCCTCCATTTTGACTCCTTTAACGACAGATACGGCAGGAATCCCCGCCGTATCAAATTCATTCTTAACTTATTTTTCATCGGGATCTTCATGGATACACGAATCTATAACCGGTGTTTTGGGTGTATATTGCGCAAATTTTCTCTGATCTCTGTTGTAAATATACAGATTCTCTGTTAGAAAATATTCTTTGGGTGTTGCTTCTTCAATTGTTTCCCGCACCTTCTGAAGCAGGACTTCTGGATCCATACATTTAACCGGATGTACCATTGCTTCGTGAATACTTGTAAACACAATGTAGAAACTGTCATTCAAAAGATCTGCCAGCCGTTCGGCCACCCCCGGCAAAAATACAGCCACCGCACCATTTGTGCGAACAGTAGTTGAAAGACACAAACCGATAATAGCTCTTTTTTGATTTAACCAGTATATTTCATCGCCCATAAAATCTTCGCCTTTGTAATATGGATTAAAAAGAAGCTTTTCCCATATATAGATTCTTGGCGGCGCCATGCAAAACGTGTTTTTTACTGCATCTTCCCAGGCATCCTGTTGTGTGATATTCCATTCTTCCAAATGTCCTTTTCGGATCTTCATACTAGTGGTATGGTTATCTCGGTCGCCAAGCTTCATATACAGTACAGCTGCTATATCTCCGATTTCTTTGTACACCGCTGTCTTTAGTTCCTTCTGATGCTGTTCTTTATTTAAAAGCCGGATAAATAAATCCTTCTTGACAGTCTGGTAACTGTTAAGCGCTTTTGTTTTTTCCAAAAGCCCGGACGCTTTCATTTTCATAATATCCTCTTTCACCTGAGATCCAATTTTTTCCACAGTAATACCATCCTGATAGTCCGCATACATTTCTTCAATGTGTACACCGCATACTTCCTTTCCTGCTGCACTTGCATAGCATTCTATAAATAAGCGGTCACCGGTTGGTGTCATTCCGTTTTCATCCTTTGCTTCAAAATAGATCTGTTTCTCCCGCAGATTCAATTCCCTTAGCAAAAAGCGCCTTAATTCTTCCACAAATTCCTCATAGGTATACTTTTCCATAAGCCTTCTTTTCCTTTCTTTAGCCCATTCCATACCATTTATTTTCCTGATACTCTACGCCATCCACCT
>JAQXQS010000099.1 GCA_029101305.1 Clostridia bacterium
CCGGAGCGTGTGGTCTATGTAAGCTGTGACAGTGCCACTCTGGCAAGAGATCTGAAGTACCTTTGTGAGAGAGGCTACGAATTGAAGCAAGTCTGCCCGGTTGATATGTTCCCGAATACGGTTTCGGTAGAGACTGTGGCGAAGCTTGAAAAGAAGAAAGGAGCCAAAGCGCAGTGAAAAAAATATTAAAAAGCAATTTTGCAATTGCTATATATGCGCTTTTTACCAGTCTCTTTTTCACTTTTACAGTGAAATCAGGTTCGATTATATTCTGGAATGGAAAAAGAAAGGCTGTTATCGGTCTCGGAGTTTTCCTGGTATCCTGTGTATTTTATTATCTGGTTGTTCATAGAATTGAGGCCAGATATAAGACGGGATTTTTTCTCCTGATGTTTATAGTATGTGGTTTCTTTTCCTTTGCTTCGGTGATGGGAGTGTTTTATGCTTCTGGAGAAAGAAATGGAGCCAGAATTGATTTTGGAGATGTTTTCGGAGGAGGATGTGGTTCAGTCCTGAAATTTGCCATTGTATTTGTCGGAGGTGTGATATTTTTTTATCTGCTGGCAGCCTGCCTCGGAGTCCTTAGAGCCTATCTGCAAAACCATTCCAGGTGGAAAGAAACCTTCAAGCGCATGGATTCTTTTATGATGGAAAAAAACAGTTTCCTGAAAAATGGTATTTTTATAGCTGCTTTTTGGATACCGCAGTTTGCAGTCCGCTATCCGGGGGTTACAGTTGTGGACAGTATTACCTGTCTATACCAGTATTATGGAATGGCTTCCTATACCACACAGCATCCGATTATTTATACGCAGCTTCTGGGAAGATTTGCTGACCTTGGAAGCAGAATGGGCAGTGTAAGTGCCGGACTATTTTTATTGATCCTGCTGCAGGGGGGAGTACTATTGCTGGTACTTTCCTATCTGCTTGACACCCTGAAGAAATTCGGGGCACCAGGATGGCTGAGATGGATTTCTCTTGTACTGTTTGCCGTTGCACCGGTTTATGCAGGATATGCTACTGTATTTCTTATAGATATATTCTACTGTGCATTTATACTTCTTCTGGTCATTGAGCTGATCTGGTATTTATTTGAGCAAGAGCATTACATAAGCAGCTGGAAGCATCCGGTTCTGACAATGCTTGCAGTTCTGGGTATGTTTTTCCGGCATAATGGAATTTATGTGGTGGCCGTTACTGTCCTTTTTATAGGACTAAGAGAATCTTACCTGCTGATCAGAAGAAAGCAGAAAATCCAGGTAACTGCATTGATCCTTGCAGTTTTACTGATCCCACTTTGTGCTGGTAAGGTAAATGAGTCTGTACTGTACAAAAAGTATAACGTTTCCCATACTTCCGCCAGAGCAATGCTGGCCGTTCCTCTTCAGCAGATCGGCAGGTATATGCTGAATAACAGCGAAGACCTTACGGAAGAGGAAATTCAGGATATACAGGCGGTTATGTCTTATACTCCTTTGGAATACGGGGAAAAGTACCGCCCCTATAATATGGATGGTGTGAAATGGGGATTTAAGAATGATGCTTCCAAAGAAGATATGCAGCAGTTCTGGAAAGCCTGGTTTCGTCTTTTGAAAAAGCATCCTGGGACCTTTATAGGGGCAACACTGAACCAGAATTATTGTCTGTTCAGCCCTTTGGCAGATAATATAAAATATTATGACAGTACAAAGGAGAAGCTGGCCGAAATTGATGCTGTGGATTTTTCAGAAGTATATGAAAAAATAAATTCTGAAGGAATTTTGAAAAAGCTTTTACGTGTTTATTATAAAAAGTTTTCAGATATTCCATTGGTCGGATTTTATGTAAATCAGGGAATCATGGACTTTTTGCTGCTTGCGATATGTATCTACAGCCTGTTTGACAAAAATGGAAAGCTTTTGCTGGCAGCACTGCCGATGCTTCTGACACTGGCAGTTACTTTTGTAGGACCGGCAGCTATGGGACACCCAAGATATACATTTCCGATTATTTATTCCATGCCACTGTTGGTGGGAATTTTCCTGAATGGCAAGGATTCAGGAAAAAACAGTGTTCCACAATAGAACGAACGTAATCCATTTCACTTGCTTTATTAAAGCAGTGAAATGGATTTCTTCAGCCACTCAATCATCATTTCTTCACGCATAATTGCTCCCATGAGTACCAGATAGTCTCCGAATTCGTCGGATGCGCTATCTGGTACCTGGGAGAATTTTTTTTGGTTATTTTGCAGATGATTCAGACGGGCAGTGTGTCTGTGTACCTGTTCCTCCAGCATGAATTTCCGTTCCTCGGGAGAAAGACAGCTGCAGAAAAAAATCTTCAGCCGGGAGATATCTTTGGGAGTGGGCTGGGCTGGGGTTTCTGAGGAAAGCCAGGCCATGAAATCTTTCTGCCCTTCCGGGGTGATATGGTACAGCTTTTTTTCCAGACCATTATCAGAGGATTCCTGTCTGTAGGTGATGCTGCCTTCTTCTGTAAGTTTCTTTAATTCCGGGTAGATCTGGCTGTGTTTGGCAGACCAGAATTCGCATAAGGTGGATTCGAACTGCTTCATCAGATCGTATCCGGTCATTTCTTTTTGATTCAAAAGGCCAAGAATGGCGTATTTTAATGTTCTCATATAAATTCTCTTTCGTAATGATAGATTTCTGTGATCTGACAGTTACTATCATATCATATTAAAAAAAATTTCCAACCTTTTCCTATGCATTTTTTAACACGTTTTACTATGAAAGTCCTGTGCAGCAGCCATGAATCCAGCATGCTTGCATGTTGGATTTATGGATATTGCACAGGCTAGACTGTATGAGTAATTAGGGCGATCGCCCGGATTACGAATACAGTCGGCGTTTGCGGGAGCGCAATAGGCGCGGAGCAATCGACTTTCATTTACGCGAGCAACGAGCCAAAGTTCGTGCTTGCACGAAACCTTGGCGACTGCCGCGATAATCATAAGAAACTCGCAATGCGTGTTTCTTATGATTTATGGTGATGTCTGCGTACGCAGACATGTCCGTTTAGTATCTAAAAACAGTCAGTGAAATACATTTTGTAAGCAGTGCCTAAAAAAGACGTGAAAATATTGTTAAAAATTACATGTAATAATTTATATGTCTATATTTATATATGAAAAAAGATGTGATAATATAAACAAGCATTGACAAAATAATAACAAACAGAGAAAAGGAGAGACAAGATGAACTTAACCAGAAAACGGTGGAGAACATTGATCGCATGTTGTTTTATCAATTTATGCCTGGGGTCCATTTATGTATGGAGTGTATTCGCAGCTTCCATGGCTGAGTTCTTAAGTGCCAGAAATGGCGTAGCCTTAACGACAGCTGATCTTGCAATCGTCTATACCATTGCCAATTCAGTTGGACCGATCACAATGATCACAGGTGGATACTTTAATGATAAATTTGGACCGAAGAAGGTAATCCTTACAGGCGGAATCATGGTCGGTGTGGGAATGATCGCTTCCGGATTTGCAACAAGTGTAGGAACACTGGTGGTTACCTATGGCCTGATCTTCGGATTAGGACTTGGCATGACTTATGGAACAGCAGTCAGCACCTGTATGAAATTCTTCCCGGACAAGAGAGGTCTGATCGGCGGAATCACCACTGCAATTTACGGCCTTGGTTCTGTAATCCTGCCGCCGATCGTAACGGAGATTGTATCTGTTACAGATGCACCGGCAGCTTTTAAAATTGTAGGAGCAGCGTTCCTTATTATTATCTGCGGATGTTCTTTCTTTATGGAACAGTGTCCGGCAGATTTTATTCCAGAGGGATGGACACCTCCGGCAGCAGCATCTAATGGTGTGGAAAATAAAAACTGGAAGGAAATGATAAAAACACCAGTGTTTTATGTAATGCTTCTGTTATTTACCTGCGGGGCATTCAGTGGAATGATGGTTATTTCACAGGCGTCAGCAGTTGCTACCAATATGGTAGGAATGACCGCACTTATGGCAAGTACCGCTGTTTCTGTTCTTGCCGTGTTCAATGCAGCTGGACGTATTCTTGCGGGACTGTTATCTGACAGAATCGGAAGAATCAGCACCTTGTCTGTGGCAAGCGTGCTGGGCATTATCGGGCTTCTGCTTCTGTATATGACTGGAGAGGGTGGCTATACAACATTTTATATGGGAATCGCAGGGGTTGGTTTAAGCTTTGGATCCTTCATGGGCGTATATCCGGGATTTACAGCTGACCAGTTTGGACCAAAGAATAATAGTGTAAACTATGGAATCATGTTCATTGGCCTGGCAGCAGCCGGTTACTTTGGGCCTTCTGCGATGAGACATATCTATATGGCAGAGGGGACTTACCATGGGGCGTTTTTAGTGGCATGTGCCTTTGGAATTGCTGGATTTGTACTTACCTTTGTGTACCGCTTTTTGGCAAAGAAGAAAGCGTAAAGTTGCTAATGTAACTATACAAGTAAAATTATTGTAACTGTTCAGAGCCAATCTCCAAAATGCGACCCATTTCGTCGGTGTGGCGTATCCGCCAAATGGATTTATGTGCAAAAGTGTTCATTCATGCAAGCATGATTCACACTTTTGTACATAAATCCGCTTGGCTCTGAACAGTTACCAATTATTATAGAAAGGGATTTCACTATGGAAAGAAAATATCCACATTTATGTCAGCCTATCACATTAGGCAATGTAACCTTCCGTAACCGCATGTTCGCCTCCCCCATCGGAGCAACGGATATTGACAAAGACTGTGTTCCGGGAAATCGAACACAGGCTTTTTATGAGCTTCGCGCAAAAGGCGGTGCAGCTGCTGTAACCATGAGTGAGCTTGTAGTACATCCCGAGACAGATGGTTCCCACATGCTTCACCTGGATCTTGCAACAGTTGGTTCTCTTGCTGCCTTTACTTTTACAGCAGATGCCATCAAGAGACATGGTGCAGTTCCAAGTGTAGAATTTTCTCACTCCGGACAGTATGCCGGAACCTACATGGCAGACAAGAATAAAAAGCAGGGGCTTACACAGTATGGTCCAAGTGATGGAGTAAGACCAGATGGGATGAAAGTGACGGCTCTGACAAAAGAGCAGATTGCTGATATTGTAAAGCGTTACGGAGAGACAGCAATCCTTGCGAAGCGCGCAGGCTTTGAGATGATCATGATCCATGGCGGACATACCTGGCTTCTGAACCAGTTTATTTCCCCATACTTTAATCATAGAACAGATGAATATGGTGGAAGCTTTGAAAACAGAATGCGTTTTACCATTGAGGTACTTAAGGAAGTCCGCAATGCAGTAGGTCCTGTGTTCCCAATCGAGTTCAGAATGAGTGGTTCCGAGCTGTTTGAGGGTGGTTATGACCTGGATGAGGGTGTAAGGATTGCCCAGGCAGTAGAGCCATATGTGGATCTGATCCATGTATCTGCCGGTTCTTATCAGTTCGGATTTTTCAGAACCCATCCGTCCATGTTTGCTGAGCATGGTGTGAACGTTTATCTTGCAGAGGAAATTAAGAAGCATGTAAGTAAGCCTGTAGCGACCATCGGTGCATTAAATGATCCGGCGCAGATGGAAGAAATCATTGCTTCTGGAAAAGCTGATGTGGTTTACATGGGACGTGCTCTTCTGGCAGATCCATACCTTCCACAGAAAGTGGTTTCCGGAAATGATGATAAGATCGTGAAATGTCTCCGCTGCTTTGCATGTATGGCAGAAAGACCTACCACACAGACTAGAAGATGTACAGTTAATCCGCTGATCGGAAGAGAAATCGAAGGTACGGAGGTGCTTCCGGCAGCTGTGAAGAAAAAAGTCCTGGTTGTTGGCGGCGGTGTAGCCGGCTTAAAGGCAGCAGTGACAGCAGCGCTTCGTGGACATAAGGTTATACTTTGTGAAAAGAGCGACAAAGTAGGGGGAATCCTGAAATGTGAGCAGGCAATTGATTTCAAACAGGAAATGTATCAGCTTGGACTTTCCCTGGAAGCCCAGGCAAAAGAGGCTGGTGTTGAGATCCGCTGCAATACTGAGGTAACACCGGAGTATGCCGAAGCACAGAAGGCTGACGTGATGATTCTGGCTGTTGGCTCCAATCCAATCGTTCCATCTCTTAAAGGCATGGATGGTGACAATGTAGTTGTGGTGAACAACTATTATCTGGAAAAAGAAAAGGTTGGCGATTCGGTTGTAGTACTTGGCGGTGGTCTTGCTGGATGTGAGGCGGCCATCCATCTGGCACAGGAGGGCAAAAAAGTGCACCTGGTTGAGATGAGACCGCAGCTTGCTCCAGATGCAAACATCCGTCATCGTCCGATCCTAATGCAGATGATCGACAAATATGTGGAAGCACATACACAGTATCAGGGAATGGAAGTCACGGCAGATGGTGTGATCTGTAAGGATGCAGATGGAAAGGAAGTTCTGGTTCCTGGAAAATCTGTGATCTGTGCAGTTGGACAGAGAGCAAACAGGAGTGTTGTGGATCAGCTTCGTGATTGTGCGCCGGTAGTTCGTGAAATCGGGGACTGCGTCCGTCCAAGTAATATTACAAATGCGATTTATATGGGATATCACGCTGGGTTAGATGCGTAAAAAGTGTTGGGCACTCTGTTTTGGGCAGAGTGCCTTTTGCTATTTTGTGTGTTAAAAGTCCTTCAGGAGAGACGCATTCGGACAATGGAGATTGCTCACTCGCTGGCGCAACGCTACAATGAACTAATCGCTAACTACGACTAATGCGTTCGGGAGAGCCCTCACGCATAAGTCTTCGTAAGCGCTGGATTTCATCTACGCTAAGAACGCGC
>JAQXQS010000100.1 GCA_029101305.1 Clostridia bacterium
GAGCGAAAGTCCATGGCTTCAGAGCTCGTATGAGCACAAAGGGCGGACGTAAAGTATTAGCTGCCAGAAGATTAAAAGGAAGAAAGCAGTTATCTGCTTAAGACCGTTAAGACCGCAGTTACTGTGGTCTTTTCTTCTATACAGAAATAATTATTTTAATATCATATAAAGGAGAATCAGATGGAATACTCAGACTCCTTAAAGAAAAATAACGAATTCCCAAAGGTATACCGAAAAGGAACATCACAGGCAAATCGGTATCTGGTGATGTATGTGCTTGAGAACCATGACAGGCACATGGAGAATCGTCTGGGAATATCCGTAAGTAAAAAAGTAGGGAATAGTGTGGTACGCCACAGAGTCACCAGACTGATACGAGAGAGTTACCGCCTGAATGAGAGATCCTTCCGTCAGGGACTGGACATTGTCGTAGTAGCAAGACCAAATGCAAAGGACAAGTCCTATCAGGAGATCGAGAGTGCGCTTATGCACCTGGCAGGCAGAATGAAGGTACGCCGTGAGGCTGAGCTTCATACAGAAGAATCAAGGGAACTGAAAAAAGCAGAGGAATAATGCTGACTTGTTGTAAATGAGCTGTTTGCGACAGGAAATCAGCTGAAGTTCTATATAGCGTTTTGCAGGAGAGTTTATCATGAGCAGATTTAGTCCAAAGAATATCATGATCTACATGATTCGTCTCTATCAGAAATATATATCGCCGATGAAGAGAACAAAATGTCCTTATATTCCCACATGTTCTCAAAATGGTTAAGAAGCAATTCAAAAATATGGTGCATTAAAGGGCGGGCTTCTGGCAGTGTGGAGAATTTTGCGCTGCAATCCTTTTTCACATGGAGGATACGATCCTGTACCATAAACCGTACTGGAAGAATTAGTGTCCAATAAACGACACTTTAAACTGAATTTCAGCACAAAAACTCAAACTTTGACAATTGAATAGTTACACCGAAAAAGCCTAGGAGGAAACAAACTTGGATATGATTTTATTGACGAAGAGCAGTGTCCCGATTATCGGACAGCTGGCTTCAATTATGGGCTGGATCATGGACGCTATTTACAGAGTTCTTGATCTGGTGGGTATTCAGAACCTGGGTCTTTGTATTATCATCTTCAGTATCATTATTTATGCGCTGATGACACCGCTGCAGATCAAGCAGCAGAAATTTTCCAAGTTAAGCTCTGTCATGCAGCCGGAGCTTCAGAAAATCCAGAAGAAATACAAAGATAAAAAAGACCAGGTATCCATGCAGAAAATGCAGGAAGAGACTCAGCTTGTTTATCAGAAATACGGTGTTTCACCAACCGGAAGCTGTGTACAGCTGTTGATCCAGTTTCCTGTCCTGATGGCATTATGGCAGGTTATTTACAAAATTCCAGGTTATGTTGGAAGTGTAAAGAATGTATTTACCGGTCTTGTTGATCAGATCATCAGTGTAAACGGATACACAGATCTGATCCAGAATTTTATCACAGATAACAAGATGACCCGTGTACAGCTTGCTCTGGATAATGGAAAAGCTACCAGCAATTCTGTAATTGATTTCCTTTATGCATTATCTCCTTCCCAGTGGAAAGATCTTGCTTCCATGGATCAGTTTAAGGGATTTGCAGATACGATCAATACAACATCTGCTGAAATTTCCAAAATGCAGAACTTCTTCGGTCTGAACATTGCAGATCAGCCTCTTAACTACATCAAGGCTGCTTTTGCAGGAGCCTCCATTGCCCTTGCGATCGCTGCAATCCTGATTCCGGTTCTTGCATGGGCTACCCAGGTACTGAACTACAAGCTTATGCCGCAGGCAGCAGCTTCCGGAGACAGCAATGATACCATGCAGGCTTCCATGAAGACTATGAACACAGTTATGCCGCTTATGTCAGCTGTATTCTGTTTCACTTTCCCGGTAGGTCTTGGTATTTACTGGATCGCCAGTGCTGTTGTAAGAAGTGTCCAGCAGCTGTTGATCAATCGTCATCTTGACAAAATGGACATCAACGACCTGGTAAATGAGAACATGAAGAAAATCGAGAAGCAGCGTGAAAAAGAGGGACTTCCGCCACAGAAGATTACCAATCAAGCCAATCAGTCCACCAGAAATATCAACACCAAGATTGATAAAGGTTCCAGCAACACTGACGCTGCAGAAAGAAATAAAAAAGTAGAGGAATCCTACCAGAAAGCAAGAAATGCAAAACCTGGAAGTATTACAGCAAAAGCTAATATGGTCAGAGATTTTGATGAGAGAAACAAGAAGAAGTAATTGTCGGAAACGGAGGGTTTCATAGATGGAGGAGTTTATCCAGTTTTCAGCAAAAACGAAAAGCGAAGCAATCACCAAGGCGTGCATCGAATTAGGTGTCTCCAGTGATCAGCTGGATATTGAAGTGGTTTCTGAAGGTAGTTCCGGATTTTTTGGTATCGGAAGCAAACCGGCAATCATCAAAGCACGCAAGATCAATACAGTTTCTGAAGAGGAAGAGCTTAAAGAAATCGTAGATACCGTTAAGGTTGACGCAATCAAGGAAGAGCCGACGAAAAAGCCAGCGAAGCCTTTTGTAAAAGCAGAGAAAGCGGAACCAAAGAGTGAGCCGGCAGGCGAAAAAGCTTCTGTAAAAGAAGCAAAAGAGCCAAAAGCTGCAAAGGAACCGAAAGAAAAACAGCCGCGCCCGGCGAAAGAGAAAGCTTTCAAGGAGCGTCCTGTAAAAGAAAAACCGGCAAAAGAAAAAATGCCGAAAGAGCCAAGAGAAGAGAAGCCAAGACAGTCCAAACCAGTTGAGATCATCACAGATCCGGCTGAGATCAAGGACGTAGAAGAGAGAGCAATCGTTTTCCTTCGCGATGTATTTGCATCCATGAATCTTGGTGAAGTAGAAATCACTTCTAAGTACAACACAAACGATGGCTGCCTGGAAGTTGCTTTTGAGGGAGAGGACATGGGAATTCTGATCGGTAAGAGAGGACAGACCCTTGATTCCCTTCAGTACCTTACAAGCCTTGTTGTAAATAAAGGCAAAGCCAACTATATCAGAGTAAAGCTTGATACAGAGGATTACCGCAGACGCCGTAAAGAGACTCTGGAGAATCTTGCAAGAGGAATTGCCTACAAGGTTAAGAAGACAAGAAAGCCAGTTGTACTTGAGCCGATGAACCCATATGAGAGAAGAATCATTCACTCAGCACTTCAGGGCAACAAGTATGTGGAAACAGTCAGCGAGGGCGAAGAGCCATATCGTCACGTTGTAGTGAAATTAAAAAGATGGTAAATCAGTTTGTTATAAAAGATTTGCAGAATGAGTAAGAGGTTATTCCAGGTGAAAGATGGAAGAACTGAAGCGTTATGCTTTTGTTTTTAGTATCTTTCCCTGGGGTAACTTTTTTTGTATAATGAGAACTAGAAAAATGTGCTTTACAAAGAGATTCAATGAAAACTTATATGGCTTAAATTGATATAGTAATTGAAATTTTATACGGAGGAGATCACATGAATACAACAATTGCAGCGATATCTACTGCTGTGAGTGCTTCGGGAATCGGAATCATCCGGATCAGCGGTCCAGAAGCCATGGATGTTATATCACGCATTTACCGGTCTAAGGGTGGAAAAAAGAAAATCAAAGAAGTGCCCACTCATACCATTCATTATGGTTATATTTATGATGGGGAAGAAGCTGTGGATGAGGTTCTGGTCATGGTCATGCGTGCACCCAAAACATTCACAGGAGAAGATACCGTGGAGATTGATTGTCATGGCGGAGTTTATGCCATGAACCGTGTTCTGGAAACGGTTCTGAAAAACGGCGCCAAAATTGCCGGACCCGGAGAGTTTACCAAGAGGGCGTTTCTAAATGGAAGGCTGGATCTTTCCCAGGCAGAAGCCGTTATGGATGTGATCCAGGCGAAGAATGAATATGCCCTGAAAAGCTCCATGAGCCAGCTGAAGGGCTCCGTGCAGAAGACAATCAAGGAGATCCGGAGTGATCTGATCTATGAGATCGCATTTATCGAATCTGCACTGGATGACCCGGAGCATATCAGCCTGGATGGCTATCCACAGAAATTACATGGAATTGTGGAAAAAGAGCAGAAATCCATTGAGGAGCTGTTGAAAACTTCCGCAGACGGCAAGATCATCCGGGAAGGAATCGAGACGGTCATTGTGGGAAAACCAAATGCAGGTAAATCATCCCTGCTGAACCTTCTTGTAGGGGAAAATAAGGCTATTGTAACGGATATCGAGGGCACTACCAGGGATATTCTGGAGGAATACATTACCCTTCATGGTATCACTTTAAAAATCGTGGATACTGCCGGAATCCGTGAAACCCAGGATGTAGTGGAGAAAATCGGCGTTTCCCGTGCCCGTGAAGTGGCCAGGGGAGCAGATCTGATTCTGTATGTAGTTGACAGTTCCACGCCCCTTGATGAAAATGACGAAGAGATTATGGAGATGCTGAAAGACAGAAAAGCGATCGTGCTTTATAACAAAACGGACCTTGTACCGGCCGTAAGTATGGAAGCATTGAAGGAAAAGACAGCTCATCCGGTCATTCCAATTTCTGCAAAAGAGGAGACCGGTGTTACAGAACTGGCAGATACGATAAAGTCTATGTTTTTCAGTGGAAAAATTTCTTTTAATGACGAGGTTTATATTACAAATGCCCGTCATAAAGAAGCTCTTGAAGAGGCAGCAGACAGCCTTTCCATGGTAAAACAGAGCATAGAAGATGGAATGCCGGAGGACTTTTTCTCCATTGACCTGATGGCTGCGTATGGAAGCCTTGGAAAAATCACAGGGGAAGAGGTCGGCGAAGATCTGGTAAATGAGATATTCAGTAAGTTCTGTATGGGTAAATAAGAAAGCAGCTGCAGAAAAAATTTTGAGAGAAAGCTTTACGAAATTTGGTTTGTAAATATATGAGGAGATAGATTTACGATGAAAAATTTAGAAGAAAATTATGATATCGTAGTTGTAGGCGCTGGACATGCAGGCTGTGAAGCTGCTCTTGCCGGTGCCAGACTGGGACTGAACACCATCATGTTTACAGTAAGTGCGGAAAGCATTGCGTTAATGCCATGTAACCCGAATGTAGGCGGAAGTTCCAAAGGACATCTGGTACGTGAGCTGGATGCTCTTGGCGGTGAGATGGGAAAAAATATTGATAAGACCTTCATTCAGTCCAAAATGCTGAATTGCTCCAAAGGCCCGGCGGTTCATTCCCTTCGTGCCCAGGCTGACAAACAGGCCTATAGCAATGAGATGAGGAAGACACTGGAGAATCAGGAGAACCTTACGATCCGTCAGGGAGAAGTAACAAAGCTTCTGGTGGAAGATGGAAAAATTACCGGAGTGAAGACCTATTCTGGTGCTGTTTATCATTGTAAGGCGGTAGTTCTCTGTACCGGAACTTACCTGAAAGCAAGATGTATTTACGGTGACGTAAGCAATTATACAGGCCCAAACGGCCTGCAGGCAGCTAATTATCTGACCGATTCCCTGAAAGAACTGGGAATCGAAATGTTCCGTTTCAAGACTGGAACGCCGGCACGAATTGCAGGAAATACCATTGATTACAGCAAGATGGAAGAACAGTTCGGTGATGAGAGAGTGGTACCATTTTCTTTTTCCACAGATCCTGAGGACGTGCAGATCCAGCAGAAATCCTGCTGGATGACTTATACGAATGAGATCACCCATGAAATCATCCGTGAGAACCTGGATCGTTCTCCGTTATACTCAGGTATGATCGAGGGAACCGGTCCCCGTTATTGCCCGTCCATTGAGGATAAGGTAGTACGTTTTGCGGATAAAAAGAGACATCAGGTATTTATCGAGCCGGAAGGACTGTATACAAATGAGATGTATATTGGCGGTATGTCCAGTTCCCTTCCTGAGGATGTACAGGAAGCAATGTACCACAGCGTACCAGGTCTGGAGCATGCAAAAATCGTGAAAAATGCTTATGCGATCGAGTATGACTGCATTAACCCAAGGCAGCTCTATCCTACACTGGAGTTTAAGAAAATCAAGGGACTTTTCAGTGGCGGACAGTTTAACGGAAGCTCAGGCTATGAGGAGGCAGCAGCCCAGGGACTGATCGCTGGTATCAATGCGGCTATGGAAGTACTTGGAAAAGAGCAGCTGATCCTGGACCGTTCTGAGGCTTATATTGGTGTCCTGATCGATGATCTGGTTACCAAAGAGAATCATGAGCCGTACAGGATGATGACCAGCAGAGCGGAGTACCGTCTGCTTCTCCGTCAGGATAATGCAGATCTAAGGCTTCGTAAAAAAGGCTGGGAGGTAGGCCTGGTAGATGACGAAACGTATGCAAAAGTAGTAGAGAAAGAGCGGCTGATCAAGGAAGAAATCCAGCGTGTGGAGAACACAAATGTAGGCATGACGGAGGCTGTCCAGAGCCTTCTGGAAAGTAAAGGAAGCACTCTTCTGAAGTCTGGAATCAGTCTTGCAGAGCTGATTCGCAGACCGGAGCTTTCTTATGAGGATGTGGCTCCTATTGATAAGAATCGTCCGGAGCTTGCCTGGGATGTGCAGGAGCAGGTGAACATTAATATTAAGTATGACGGATATATCCGCCGTCAGATGAAGCAGGTAGAGCAGTTCAAGAAGCTGGAAGCAAAGAAGATACCGGAAGATCTGGATTACGAGAAAGTGAAGAGTCTGCGTATCGAAGCACGCCAGAAGCTGGAACTGTACAGACCGGTTTCCATTGGACAGGCATCCAGAATTTCAGGAGTTTCCCCGGCTGATATTTCGGTGCTGCTGGTTTATATGGAGCAGTATGGGAAGAATCACTGATAAAGGAAATATGTATGAAGATAATGTTAATGCTGTCAGGGGCAAAAAGTCGTTTGCCCATAACGGGAGACCAAGGATTACAGAATAGAAGGAGCACTATATGGAATATGATTTAACCCTCTTTGAGAAGGGACTTGAGGAGCTTGGAATTGCTCTTTCAGAGGAGCAGAAAAAACAGTTTATCACTTATTATGAGTACCTTGTGGAGAAAAATAAGGTGATGAATCTGACCGCGATCACAGAGTATGATGAGGTTATTTTAAAACATTTTCTGGACAGTTTATCTATTGTAAAGGCTGGATGCTTTGATCAGAATAATCTGACAGGAAAGTCTGTTATTGACATTGGAACCGGTGCTGGTTTTCCGGGAATTCCGTTGAAAATTGCCTTTCCGGAATTGAAGATTACACTTTTGGATTCCTTGAATAAAAGGGTAAATTTCCTGAATGAAGTGATCGGTATGCTGGGATTGAAGAATGTGACAGCCGTTCACGGAAGAGCCGAAGATTATGCCAAGCAAAAGGAACACAGAGAAAAATATGATTTTTGCGTTTCCCGTGCAGTAGCCAATTTAAGTACCCTTTCCGAGTACTGCATCCCATTTGTAAAAGAAGGCGGAAGCTTTATCTCTTACAAATCAGGAAAGATCGATGAAGAGCTTTCACAGGCTGAAAATGCTGTAAAAATCCTGGGTGGAAAGGTTCTGGATGTGGTGAAATTCCCGCTTATGGACACGGATATGGACCGTTCTTTTGTTGTTATAAAGAAGATGAAACCTACTGCCAAGAAGTATCCCAGAAAGGCGGGACTGCCGTCTAAGGAGCCTTTGGCATAAGACAAAAAGGATATCAGAATAAAAGGACAGTCAGGATAAAAAGGCTATCGTTTGACGAATAAACATTCGTTTTACGATAGCCTTTTTTTAGAAATAAATCTGCAAATTATTTGGTAACTTTTGCTTTTGAAGATAATCCTTTGGCTTTGAGAAGCTTCTTATAAGTGGAAAGCTTGCTCTTTGGAACTTTTACTTTCAGTTTTTTATAGTTGTTTCGTCCGGCTTTGGTAAAAGCGCTTTTTCCTACAGAACCGGAAATGAGCTTCTTGGATTGTATGGTAATGGATGTAAGCGCCTTGCAATCGTAGAATGCTTTTGCTCCAATAGAGGAAACCCTGGAACCGATTTTCAGTGTGCGCAGGGAACTGCACCCCTGGAATGCGCCAGAACCGATGGAGGAAACATTTTTGGAAATGGTTACCTGTTTCAGCTTACGGCAGTTTTTGAAAGCGTTAGAAGCAATGGCAGTTACTTTATAGGTTTTTCCATTCGCTTTTACGGAAGAAGGAATGGTTGCGGTGATAATTGCCCTGGAATTTGGCTTCTTTAAAGTAACGGTAGTACCGGTTTTGTTAACGGTGTAAGTATTATAAGCATCCTTGAACGTTTTTGAAACAGGAGCCGGTGTTGGAGTATTTTGCGCGGATACAATCTGGAAATTTAAGGTAATAGTTCCATAATAGCTTCCAATACCTGTAATTTTTACTGTGGCAGTTCCCGTGTTTTTATTATTGCTATAGGTGACTTTGAAATCGGAATCTGCAGTAAGCTTTTTCTTTCCAAGGGTAACGGTCGGCTTCGGCTTTAACGAAGAGCCTGTATAGGTGTACTTGGAGTTGATTCCGGTTACAGCTGCGCTGGAAAGATCACAGGCATAGGAAATATCATTTTTCTGTGCGTATGTGATGGCAGCAGAACCGTAAGGGGCATATATGGTGGCGTAATTTACATGAGACCCACCATACCAGTAAGAACCTGTCCATACGATATCATCTCCAATTACGGTAACACTGGCAGGAAGAGTAACTTTTTCCAGATTGTCACAGTATGCAAATGCTTTTGCCCCAATCTGGATTACTCCGTTTTCCACCTCTACCTCTTTCAAGGCCGGCAGACGGGTAAAGGCTGATTCGCAAATACTGGTAATGCCAGATTTTATAACAATTTTCTTTACCTGATTTTTTATGGACTTCCATGCAGTATCACTATAGAAAACTTGTCCACCGATAGAAGAAACTGGAGAACGATAATTTTCGTTTTCTGTTACGGAAATAGCGCCCTGTCCGGAAATGGTAAGGATTCCATTTGCAAAACTCCAGGTGGCATTGTCCCCGGCAATACGATATATCTTTTTGGTGGTATTTCCATTATTTGCATCAATGGAGTAAAAATTAACGGTATTTTCATTGGATGCGTAATAAACAACCTTGGAATTCTTCACAACTGGCTGACAGTCAGAAACTGGAGCGGCAGTGGTATATTCCTTGCTGATCGTATTTCCTTTTCCGTCAATGAACAGATAATGAAGAGTGCTGGAGGAAAGGGAATCATCGCCGGATGCATATTTGGAAGAGGTATCATCATCTGGGATCTCCTCTTCATATTCTTCCCAGGAAACCATAAATCGGTTATCTGTAATTTTCGTGATTTTGACTCCAAGGAAGCTTTTTCCGTCACCAGTGTAATGGGTAAGGTATTTCAAAGAGGTCGCTTCCTTCGTGAAATTGGAGGTTGGTGTGACGGTAAGATAAATGTTGTGCGGAATGCTGGAATCCTTTGCCACGTTGTCATACTTGCTCTGGTCAATGGTGGTTCCGATGCACAGCACACTGTCAGAAGAAACTGCCATACCGTCTACACTAGCGTAGCAGGGCAGTGCCCAGACGGAAGTACGGGAACCGCCGTAGGACAAAAGCTCAATGGTCTTTTTCTCAAGGCTGTTATTATCATATCTGGAAAGCTGGGTACAGCGTGATCCTTCGCTTTGTTCCAGGACATACAAATAAGATGAATTGGATTTTATGTACTGGGCAAAGGAGTGCCATAAATCGGATTGTACGATTTTTCCAGTCATGGAAGCCTTGTCAACGGCGATCATGAGAAATCCCTGATGACCCATTCCCACCGAAGAGTCCACATACCCCTGGTGTCCGGTTACAATATAAAGGGTACCGTTTGTCTCGGTCATTTCTACGCAGCCATAATCGAAAGGATAGCGGACTTGTCCGCCGAATAAATCTGGATTACTGGTGATGGCAGCTGCTCCGTTTCGCTTCCAGTTAGTATCATAGCGGATAACACGAATGACTTCGGCAGAATTGTCTTCGGCTGTATTACTCTGTCCCTCTACAAGGTAATAGCCATCAGAGCCTGCGTAGAAGCCGCCCCACAGAGGAAGCTCCATGGCAATTTCTTTTTTGCCCGTAATCTGAAAATTGTTATCGTAGTATTCGATTCCAATACTTTTTGATTTTTTGAATACACGCATATAACCATTAGAAACAGGAATCAGGTCAGAGGAACGCCTCAGACTGACACTTAGGTTATCCTGGGCTGTTGGGACGAGCGTGCCTGCTTTTGCAGTCTGCGGAAATAGCAGCAGAAACATGAACAGACAGCAAAACAACAAGGGTGCAAATTTTCTGATCTTTTTCATAAATCCTCCTTAACAGAGCCGCTTTAGCTGGCTCTATGAGATTATAATTTGTAACGTTTCAGGGTTAATCTGCAAAATACTTTGTATTTTGTTGAGAGCTGAATACGTATACCTTATTATAGTAAGATTTGGAACGGGTTACAATTATTTTTTTACAATAATACATCTACAGTTGCTGCTGATAACGAGACACATTTCTAACACAAAATAATCACATTTTTCTCACACAATCATCTAAATTTCCTCACAGGTTGCACATAAAATTATCATAGATAGATGCCTGGAATATGCGTCCGGCACCTGCAACTTGAAGGAGGTAAGAAACTTGATTGAAGTAAAAAATCTGGTGAAACGCTATGGCGACCACACCGCCGTAGACCATCTTTCTTTTGAAATCGAGAAAGGTAAGATTTATGGTTTCCTGGGCCCCAACGGCGCCGGAAAATCCACAACCATGAATATGATAACCGGCTACATTGCATCTACCGAAGGAACAGTAATCATAGACGGCCATGATATTCTGGAGGAACCTGAGGAGGCAAAAAAATGTATCGGATATCTTCCCGAAATGCCGCCCCTTTATTTTGATATGACCGTTCTGGAATATCTGAAATTCGTTGCAGATCTGAAGAAAATTCCTAAAGATAAAAAAGCATCCATGATCGAAGAAATTATGGATATGGTGAAAATTACCGATATGAAAAACCGTCTGATCAAGAACCTTTCCAAAGGATACAGACAGAGAGTTGGTATTGCCCAGGCAGTACTTGGCTATCCGGAAGTGATCATTCTTGATGAACCGACCGTTGGCCTTGACCCGAAACAGATTAATGAGATTCGTGAACTGATCAAAGGGCTGAAAAAGAAACATACTGTTATACTCAGCTCCCACATCCTTTCCGAAGTCAGCGCAGTATGCGATTACGTGCTGATCATTTCCCATGGAAAACTGGTAGCTAGCGATACACCGGAGAATCTGGGCAAACTGGCAACAGGCTCTAATAACCTGAACCTGCTTGTAAAAGGTCAGAAAGATACCATCAAAGCCGCTCTGGAGGGCGTAGAAGGGGTAAAAGAGGTTACGGTAAAGAAGAGCCCGGAAGAAGGTGTTTATGCGCTTACTGTGAGTACAGAGGAGAACGCGGATGTGCGTGAAAAAGTATTCTACAGTATGGTAAATGCCGGCTGTCCGATTCTTGAAATGCAGTCTAAGAAGGTTTCTCTGGAGGAGATTTTCCTTGAACTTACGGAAAGTGAAAAAAAGGATAAAGACGATTCCGGGAAAAAATCTGGAAAATCTTTTTTTAAAACGGCAGCAGATGCTGAAAATTATCTGAACGGAAAAAATGAGAATAACGAAAATCATGATGATACAGATAATACCGAGAAAAAAGTCCTGGATAACGGACTTTTTGAAACGAGATTGGCTGATTCGGACGAAATATCTGATACTGTGTCAGGTAATGGACTTTCTGACGAGATACAGGATAATTCAACAGCGTCTGAGGAAGAAAAGGGGGAGGAGTAAACCATGCTTGCTATTTATAAAAGAGAGCTGAAAAGCTACCTGACCTCTATGGTCGGCTACCTGTTTATGTTTTTTGTACTGTTAATTGCAGGTATCTACTTTTCAGCATATCAGCTTTCAGCTGCATATCCGAAATTTGAATATACTTTAAACGCTATGACCTTTGTGTTCCTGATCGCAGTGCCGATTCTGACCATGCGTGTACTTGCTGAGGAAAGAAAGCAGAAAACAGACCAGTTGCTGCTCACCTCTCCGGTGTCTGTATTCGGCATTGTAATGGGAAAATATCTGGCACTGGTTACTATTTATGCGATACCAATTGTAGTACTGGCAACTTACCCGCTGATCATGGCAAAATTTGGAACCGTTGCATTTGGAGCTGCATACACTGCACTCCTTGGTTTTTTCCTTCTGGGAAGTGCAAACATTGCCATTGGTGTATTCTTCTCAGCAATTACTGAAAGCCAGGTAATTGCGGCAGTTCTTACTTTTGTATTTTTATTTGCATTTTATATGATGAATGGAATTTCATCCTTCTTTTCACAGACAGCAATGTCCACCTGCGTAACATTCGGACTTCTGATCATAGCACTTAGCCTTATGATTTACAGCATGATTAAGAATGCAGTGATTTCTGGTGCAATCTGCGTGATTGGAGAAGTCGCACTGGTAATTGTTTATGTTGTAAAATCCAGTGTTTTTGAAGGAGGAATTCAGAAAGTGCTTGAAGTGTTTAATCTTAGCTCACACTTTGAAAACTTTACAAACAGTATTTTTGATGTGACTGGAGTATTGTATTTCCTGTCTGTTATTACCATCTGTATATTCCTAACCATGCAGACAATATTAAAGAGACGTTGGAATTAAGGAGGTGGGAAAAATGTTTTTTAAGAAGAAAAATGATAATAGTGACAATGAAAACAATATTGAGAGCAATAATATGAACAACAATGAAAATAATAACAATATTGACAATCAAACAATGAATGACAAAAGTGAGATTGAAATTGCTAATGTTAAAAACAATAACAATAAAAACAAAAAACAGAGAAAGAAGTTTAAGGATACAATAAATAAAAAATATCTGAAAAATGGAAGCTACAGTTCCATTATGATTGTTGTTTTCGTTGCTATCATTATTGTTATAAATATGATTGTTGGGAATCTTCCTTCAAAATACACACAGCTGGATATCAGTTCTGAAAAATTGTATACAATCGGGGATGAGACTAAGGCTATGCTGAAAGATCTGGATAAGGATGTTACCATATATCAGATAGCTCAGAGCGGAAGCGAAGACGAGACCATCAGCAATCTGCTTCAGAGATATGCCGATGAATCTGACCATATTACCGTAGAACAGAAGGATCCGGTAGTAAATCCGAAATTTGTCAGCGAGTATACAAGTGATAACCTTGCATCTAACAGCTTGATCGTTGTATGCGGAGATAGAAACAAAGTTGTAAATTATAACAATATTTACGAATCCTCCATAGATTATAACACATACAGCTATCAGACGACAGGGTTTGACGGCGAAGGACAGATCACGAGTGCTATTGCATATGTGACCAGTGAAAACCTGCCAGTATTGTACACTCTGGAGGGACACGGAGAGCAGGAACTTGATTCTACAATTAAGGAAGATATTGAGAAAGCAAACATGGAAATCAAATCCCTGAACCTGCTTACAGAGGGAAGCGTTCCGGACGATGCAAGCTGTCTGCTGATCGATTCTCCTACAACAGATATCTCAGAGGATGAGAAGACAGCCTTGATTGATTATCTGGAGAATGGTGGAAAAGCAATGATTTTCTCCGATTATACAGGGGAAAAGATGGAGAACTTTGAGGCGGTTCTGGGAAATTATGGCGTAAGCAGGGTGGATGGTCTTGTATTTGAGGGAGATGCCCAGCATTATGCAGCGCAGATGCCGTATTATCTGGTTCCTACAGTAAACAGTACAGATATTACATCCGAGATTGCTTCCTCTGGATATTACATCCTGATGCCATATGCACAGGGAATCCAGAAGTCTGATGATGTAAGAGATACGGTTAATATTGAGAGCCTTCTCACAACTTCTGACAGCGCATATTCTAAGACAAATGTGAACAGCGGTACTCTCGAAAAAGAGGATGGAGATGTGGAAGGACCGTTTGATCTGGGAGTCAGCATTACAGAAACTGTAGATAATGATAAAGAGACACATATTATTTATTATTCCACATCAAACTTACTGCAGAGCCAGGTAAACCAGATGGTATCTGGCGGAAACGAAAAACTTGTGATGGCTTCCTTAAGCTCTCTGGTAGACACGGAAAGCAGCACAACAGTCTCTATTCCGTCCAAGAGCCTGGAAGTATCCTATCTGACTTTGACAGCATATGATGCAAGCTTCTGGAAGATCTGTACTATTGGTTTGATCCCTGGAGCATTCCTGTTGGTTGGATTTATGATTTGGTGGAAGAGGAGAAAAGCCTGATGAAGAAAAAATCAGTAAATCTTATTACGGCAGTAGGCGTTTTAGTTATCCTTAGTGGTGCATACGTAGGCGTAAAAGCCTACGTAGCCAGACAGGATGCTGCGGAAGAGTCAAGTGAAGAGGAAGAAAATCCGGAAATTGTTTCCATAGCGTCTGCTGACGTGAAATCTATAAAATTTGTAATTGATAAAAAAGAAGTTACCTTTGAAAAAGACGGAGATTCCTGGGTGAAAAGTGATGAGACTGATTTTCCAGTAGATCAGGATAAAATTGATACGTTAGTCAGCTCTCTGAATTCCATAACAGCAGAGAGGACATTAGAAAACGTAGAAGATGCTTCTGAATATGAACTGGATCAGCCAGAGAACACGATTACAATTACCACTGAAGATGGCGAAACGACGGTAATCCAGATCGGAATGGAAAATGAGTCCACAAATCAGGAGTATATTGACCTGAACAAGGATTCTTCCACTGTGTATGTGGTGAGCAATTCTACACTCTCTTCTTTTGAAGGAGGTCTGTATGACTTTGCCAAAAGTGGTACATTTCCAACCGTGGATTCTTCTACGGTCAGCAAAATCTCTGTAAATGGAAAAGATTCTTCATATACTGTGGAGAAAGATGAAAATAATTTCTGGAATATTACCAGTGATGGTGAGACAGATAAAGCTGATTCCGCCAAGGCAACATCCCTGGCCAGCGCGTTGTCCAGTATGGCGTATGCAAGTTATGTGAATTATAATTGTACGGACGATAAGCTTTCTCAGTACGGATTAGATAAGCCATATGCGGAAATTACAGCGGATTATCAGGAAGAGGTTGAAAAGGACTCCACAGATGAGAAAAACTCCACCGACGGTGGAAACTCTTCTGATAAGGAAAATTCCACTGATGAGGAAAACGAGTCTGAAAACGGCTCTGAGGAGGCTACAGAGGCATCTGAGGACGGAAGCGAGAAAGATGGAAATGAAGACTCTGAGATTGAGGAAAACAGCAGTTTAGAGGATTCAGATGAAAGTGTAGATGAAAACTCAGATGAGAATACTGCAGAGAACTCGGAAACTTTAGATGAGGACTCGGAAGCAGAGACAGAACTGGTTGATAAAGAACTTGTAATTCAGGTTGGCGACCAGTCCTCGGATGGTGGAAGATATGTACGCATAAATGACAGTAGTGAGATTTACACAATTTCTGAAGATTCTCTTGATACTTTCCTTGGTAGGACAAATGCAGATTTCTGGGATCTGACAGTAAGCTATCTGTCTGTAAATAACCTGGAAACGCTGGACGTGAACTATGAAGGCGAAGATTACATTGTAAATGTTTCACGTGAAACATCTGAGGATGAAGCGGAAGATGGCACTGAAGATACAACTGAAGAAACAGAAGAAGTAACGGAAGATGTTGCAAAAGATACGGCTGATGACGCAGACACAGAAACTGCTGAGAATGTTGAAAATACAGATGAAAAAGAAGACACAGAAGACAATGCGGACCGGGAAAATACGGAAACAGCTGGAAATACAGAAAACAGTTCTTCTGCCTCAAACAGCACGAGCGTAACATTGTCTTACACATTGAATGGAAATGAGCTGGATAGTACAACATTTACCGCATTTTACAATAAGCTGATTAACATGACAGCACAAAAACGCCTGACTGATGAGTTCAAGTCAAATGCAGATCCGGAGATGGCTGTAAAATTTACAGACGTAGATGGAAAGGAAACAAACGTAGAATATTATTCTTACGACACGAATTACTATGCTGCTGTTACAGACGGAAAAGTTTATCTGGTAAATAAAATGACTGTAAAAGAACTGTTCCAGGCGTTTGAGACTGTAACTGGAAATGGATCAGAAGAAGATACTTCGTCAACTGATTCTAGCGTTGAAGGCGGAAACACAGATTCGTCTTATTTAGATGAAACAGAGGTGTCAGAAGGTAGTGCTGAATAAATATATAAACAATGCTGGAATTGCTTGAAGAATAAGAGAAGACTTTTATTGTGCACGATGTGTACCACTCTCCAAGAATTAGATGTAAAAATCTAAGGAATGAAGGGTGGTATTTTTATATAATGGGAGATTTCATTGGAATCTCCCATTATATAAAAGCCCTGCTAGGCAGGATCACACTGCGGTAACAAAAGAGCTGTCGCTTACAGCGCCCTGTCACAGACAGAGAATCCTGGAAATACAGAATTTTTTCTTGTAACTGAGCAGATATAGATATGTTAATTACGTGGATCTCGCTAGAACGAAAATGGATTGCTCTACGCTTTGATATGCCCGCATTTCAAATTATATTTATAATCCAGGGTATCGCTATATTTACTATACTAGAGATTACTAAAGAATGCTTGAAAAAACATTCCTGCAATCTGCGCACCCTGTACACCCTCGCTTTGCGGTGTGTTTCGCGTGAATTCGGTTGTTATAGCCCGCTACGACGTCCTCATCCAGGCAAAATCGCCCACAAATTGTGATGCACATCTTGCAGAAAGCCATTTTCAAACAGAACTAGAATGTACTAAAAACATACTAAAAACATTTCCTAAATCTACATGTCTTACTTTGCGATATATTTTACCTTCTTTCAGGCAGTGTAGCCACGCTACACCTCTCTCAACCAGACAAAATCTCCCATAAATTGTGCTTACATCTTACAGAAAGCTATTTTAAACCCCGCTTTGGCTGAAAGTTTAAAAATTGGTGGGATCCGAAAACTGGAACTTGTTTTATAATTGCTTTAATAGGAAGCAATCAAATCTATAAACCTAAAATATAGACGCCTCCAATTGTTGAAAATATAAAATAAAGTACAATAAATGACACTTTAAAACAAAAGACGAAAACAAAGTACAATAAAACGGACGAATAATGAAAGGAATGACGAAAAAAGAGAAAATATTAAGGAGAAATGCGTAAGAAGTAGAAAAATCCTACATTTAAGAAAAACTAATTATAATATAAGAATTTAATAAATATAAAACAGAAAAACAAACTCCATCTGAAAAAGCCCATATAATTTAGGTACCTTGTTTTACAATACATTTCTTTCTTTTATTCTGCCGTGCAATTCGCTATTTGTTTTCAAACGGAGAAAATTTCCAACAAAGTATGGTATATATTCGAGAAATTTTGCTTAAGTATAGAAAGTGAAGCATAAAAATGAGGGGAGTAGATTAAGATTATGCAGATATAAATGCGAAATGTGATATGGTATATAAATACTAGATATTTCCTTACGAAAATAATAATCGAAAGTAGAATAGCATAAACAAATTGACTGGTATGGTTTGGGCTTTAAATATAAAAAGCTTTGAAACTATATATCTTAATAAAAAGCTTTGAAACTATATATCTTAAAATATAATTTCAAAGCTTTTTTGTTGCTTCAAGGGTATACTTATATATCCTTGAAACAGTTAAAAAAATGCTCCAACCTGTTCGAGAAATGCTTCAACGTTTTCTATATGTGGAAAATGTTTGGAGCATGGAATGGTTACTGCTTCAATTGCAGGATTTGCTTTCTGGTAGGACTCGACGATAGCGGCTCCGTTTGGTTCATCTTCACCTTCTACAATATAAATGCTGTTATCCAGAGATTCTATAGCGTGGCGAATGTTAATATTAGTGTATTTGGCACTTTGACTGGAATACAGGCATTTAGCGTAGTAACCGCCTTTGTGCGCTGCTTCATAATAGGCATCCAGAACATCTTTATCCACATGGAACGGATTATAATAAAGATTATTCAGGAAGAAATCATTAATTGTTTCACGTGAAACAATTATATGATAAATGAAGGTTCCAAATATAGGCAATTCAATAAAGAACTTGAATAATTTGTCTTTTTGTGTAGTGGTTTGCGCAAGAGAAGTCATGCTTACAGGGTTAATAAACATGATTTTGTTAATATTTTCTTTGTCATAAGCAGCTGCAGTGGTAACGTATGAACATGAGAAACCACTTGCAATAATATCTGTTTTTTCTTTAATTACATTTTTAATGAAATCGCAGATGATCTGCACGAAAAGAAAGTTAGTATATGTAATTCCTGCTTTTTCAGAACGACCACATCCTAATAAGTCAAGGGTGTATACGGTATGCTCCTGGACAAGCTGATCCTCAACACGAGACCATTCATATCCGCTGGCACCGGGCATTGTATCATGAATCAGAAGAAGAGGGGAACCGTTTCCCTTCTTGGTATAATAAATTTTTCCAAATCGCCAATTGTAATAATTGTGATTGGAAAAATCAAGCATTTCTTTTAATTGGGAAGAGGTAACGATTACTCTATTGGTAACATGGATGACACCAGCAGCAATAGTGGTGAGAGCAGCTAATGTCAGGATTTTATGTTTGCTGTCTTTCATTTTATAGAGAACCTCCTTTGGGCTTTGTATGTATATTATACGCCAAAAAGGGGCATTTTACAATGATTTTTAGCGCATAAAAGGAAATTGACAGACTATAGGGGAAGAAATTTACTGATAGGAAGCTGAAGTACGTTACTGCGAATAGAGTGAATAATAATACTATAATAATATAATAATGCTATAGAGACGCTACTACCTGCAAGTAATATTCGACAGGATATTTTGTTATCAAAGTTCACAGAAAAGAAAAACTCAGCGCGAAATTATAGTATTGTATGAAAATCCTATACATTACGAAAAGTGCTGCTGTGAACGAAGTGAGTAGTAAAAGTTTTTTGGGGTGATAGTTTTCGCTGGTGGTATTCTGGTGGTATTCCGATAGTAATCCGATAGTACTCCGATAGTACTCCAATAGTATTCCAATGTACTCCGATATACTTCGACTGCATTTCACGAAATGCTTTTGTTACCCCAAATTGCAGAAAAACGGAAATTTTGGAATGAGACATAAAATCATACGAGTACGATATTTATTGTACATTATGGATTTAATTAACTAATAAATTGTATGAAAGACTTTTTCATGCTTCGACTTTGAAAATTTGATGATTATGGAAAGAAAACATGAGAGCATAGAAAGAAAGTACGAGAGTATATATTCGTTAAATCCCACTAATAGATGTTTGGAATATCATTAATCTGGGTATAATTAGTACAAAGATAAAAATAGACAATATTTTTATGAAAAGAAATGCCATTTTCTATGTTTCACGTGAAACATTATGTGGCGGGATAAATTCAAAAGTGTTATAATAACAATAGTTGTATTGTGGGGTTGTGCAGAATCTGTAAGATGATGACACAATCTGTAAAATCCAGTTGCTGTTTGCAGTTTTATATTTGAAGAATGTTTCACGTGAAACATGTAAGCAGTAATCAAATAATATGAAAGGGAGGGTTGATATTGGGCAGAACGATTGCGGTTGCTAATCAGAAAGGCGGCGTTGGTAAATCTACTACGGCTATTAACCTTTCAGCATGTTTGGCAGAACAGGGGAAAAAAGTTCTGACAATTGACATGGATCCTCAGGGAAACACTACCAGTGGATTAGGTGTAGATAAAAACGAAGTAGAAGATACACTGTATGAACTTCTGGTAGGACAATCTGATGTTGAGAAAACGATTGTCAAGGATGTTGTGGAAAATGTAGATCTGATACCATCAAATGTAAATCTGTCTGGTGCAGAGATCGAGCTGGTGGGTATTGATAATAAAGAATACATATTGAAAGATATTACGGATAAAATTAAGGAGAATTATGATTTTATTATCATAGATTGTCCTCCGTCTCTGAATATGCTTACTATTAATGCACTTACTGCTGCGACATCTGTTCTAGTCCCAATCCAGTGTGAGTATTATGCACTGGAAGGGTTGTCACAGTTGATACATACTATTGATTTGGTAAAAGACAGATTGAATAATGATCTGGAGATTGAAGGCGTTGTGTTTACTATGTATGATGCCCGTACGAACTTATCTCTACAGGTTGTAGAGAATGTTAAAGAAAATCTTCAGCAGAATATATACAAGACGATTATTCCGAGAAATGTCAGACTGGCAGAAGCGCCAAGTTATGGACAGCCGATTACTCTTTATGATCCAAGGTCCACTGGAGCTGAAGCTTACCGCCTTCTTGCAGAAGAAGTGATAAACAGGGAGGTTGAATAATGGCAGTTAAGAAGAAAGGCCTTGGAAGAGGTCTGGATGCTCTTTTTCCAGAAAAATCAGTGAAACCAACAGAACAAAAGTCAGCACAGAAATCTGTTCCAGCAAGTGAAAATTCACATCAGCAGAGCGAAAACACATCAGCTGTGAAGCCTGAGCCGGAAATGAAAGATACGGCACAGGCCGCACCTGTTGAACCGAAGAAAACAGAAGTACTTGTAAAAATTTCAAAGGTAGAACCAAACAGAACCCAGCCACGCAAGCAGTTTAATGAGGATGCTTTACTGGAATTATCAGAATCAATTAAGCAGTTTGGCATTTTACAGCCACTCCTGGTTTCTAATAAAGGTGATTACTACGAAATTATCGCAGGGGAGAGAAGATGGAGAGCTGCTAAGCTTGCTGGTTTGAAAGAAGTTCCGGTTATTGTAAAAGAATTTAACGATCAGCAGGTAGTTGAAATCTCACTGATTGAAAATATTCAGCGGGAGGACTTAAATCCAATTGAGGAAGCGATGGCTTATAAGCGTCTAATTGACGAATTTAAGCTGAAACAGGACAGCATTGCAGAACGTGTTTCTAAGAGCAGGACAGCAGTGACAAATTCTCTTCGACTTCTGAAATTGGACGACAGGGTTCAGAAAATGCTGATTGACGAAATGATTTCAGCAGGACATGCCCGGGCTATTCTGGCAATTACAGACAAAGAGAAACAAGCTAACGTGGCAATGAAGGTTTTCGATGAGAAATTAAGCGTTCGAGAGACTGAGAAGCTGGTGAAACATATTGTAGATCCGCCGAAGAAGGTCCAGAAGCCGGTAAATATGGCTGAAGATGCAATTTACGAGAGCCTTGAGGAGAAAATGAAAGGAATTATAGGAAGCCGCGTTTTCATCCACAGAAAAAAGAACAATAAAGGTAAAATTGAAATTGAATATTATTCCAGAGACGAACTGGAAAGAATCATTGACTTGTTTGAATCAATAAGATAAGGAGAATGCATGAGCAGTATTTTTGACAGCCTTGGAATTGATCCAGGCATCATCATTATTTTACTGCTGATTCTGACCATCGTTCTGGCGGTGAATGTATTCAGCAGCAAAATGAGGCTAAGCCGATTGGAACGTAAATACAAAATGTTCATGAAAGGCAGTGACGCGCAATCCCTTGAAAAGGTTTTTGTACGAAAGTTTGCCCAGATTGACCGTCTTTACGAAGCAAAAGAAGATCATGAGCATGATATCAGCTTTATTAAACACCGCTTGGAAACAATGTTCAGTAAATATGGTGTTGAAAAGTATGATGCGTTTGATGATGTAGGCGGAAAACTCAGTTTCGCCCTTGCATTACTGGATCAGGACAATTCTGGTATTATTTTAAATGCGGTTCACAGCAGGGATAACTGTTTCCTTTATTTAAAGGAAATCGTAAAGGGAGAGTCCTATGTAATGCTAAGTCAGGAAGAATTGGAAGCTTTAAGAAAAGCCGTTAATTTTGGCCTGGAAAATATTGAAAAGGATGAGTAAACTGGTTAATGTAATTGCTTAAGCCGATAGAAAATGTTTCACAAGAAACAACAAGATCTGTAAAAAACGAGATAAATCGATAGAAAATGAACGAAAATGACAATATTGTTATAACAGATACAATGAATGATGATATTGTTATTGAAATATCGGCTAACCAATTGCTTTTTACAGGCATAAATCAATAATAAAATGCGATAAGAAACGCAAAATAAAAGTACAAATAAAGGTACGAAATAAAGGTGCAAAAAGCACAAATAAAGGTGCAAAAAAGCGTAAGTAAAAGTGCGAAATAAAGCACAAAGAAAAATAAGTAAAAATGAAAAAATAAAACGGATACTTACTAATGTATCAGTACAGGAGGAAGACATGTTAGACATTAAATTTGTGAGAGAAAATCCGGAAATCGTTAAACAGAATATCCGCAATAAATTCCAGGACAGCAAACTGGAACTGGTTGACAAGGTTCTGGAACTGGATAAAGAGAACCGTGAGATCAAACAGGAAGTTGAAGCTCTTCGTGCAGAGAGAAACAAAATTTCCAAACAGATTGGTGCTCTTATGGGCCAGGGTAAAAAAGAAGAAGCAGAAGAAGTTAAGAAACAGGTTGCAGCTTCTGGTGAGCGCATTGAGGAACTTTCCAAGAGAGAGAAAGAAGTTGAGGAAGAGCTTCTGAAAGATATGATGGTAATTCCGAATATTATTGATCCATCTGTACCGATTGGTAAAGATGACAGCGAGAACGTTGAGATTGAAAAATTCGGTGAGCCAGT
>JAQXQS010000101.1 GCA_029101305.1 Clostridia bacterium
TGTGTCAATGACAATATTGCAGTAGGAGTATGCCTGGCTGCAAAAGAAGCCGGTTTCTCTATTCCTGAAGATTTCCTGGTAACCGGCTTTGACAATGAAGACAAGGCTTCTTATTACGATCCACGAATCACCACTGTAGGATTTTCCAAGGCTACTGTTATGTACAATGCCATCGACCTTCTGGAAAAATTATGGAAAGGGGACACCTCTGACACCTTTATGTATGCACCGGTTACCCACGTTTTCCAGGAAAGCTGCGGCTGCGTTTCTGCCAATCCGCCGGATCGTGGACAATATGTAATCCGCCGGATCGTAGCCGAGGCACGTCAGGGGGATATGCAGAACTGGATGATGGATCTGGACCGTTACCTTCTTGACTGCGACAGTTATACGGAGCTTGCCAGACGCATACAGACATGGCTTACAGAGCATAAATGCGGAAATATTTATCTGTTTATGAATCCGGATATCTTTATAAGTGAAAAAGTAGATGTCCTGCCGGAGATTCCAGAGGATACCTACCGTACCAAAGGTTACCCCGATGAAATGGCACTGGTCTATCCTCAGCCAGAGGAAGCATCCGGTTCATCCATTTTCCAGCTGAAGGACAGTATTCTTTTTCCACATACGGAAGCTGAGACAGAACAGAATATCTATCAATTCTGTCCACTTCACTTCCGTGAACGCGAAGTCGGGTATCTGATTCTGGAAAACTGCGATTACCTTCTGGAGCATCAGTTTCTGTTTGAGACCATGAATTCTCTTCAGACCTCTATTGAGGCTCTTTATGCAAGACTTATGCTCCGCAAGATGAATAAGCAACTTTCCCAGCTTTACATCCACGATTCCCTGACCGGACTATATAACCGGATGGCTTACGAGAAGCTGGCACTTCCTCTTTTCCAAAGCTGTATGAGGGAGAAAAAGCCTGTCGGGATCATTTTTGCTGATGCTGACCATTTGAAATATATTAATGACAATTTCGGTCATGATATGGGAAATCTTGCCATTCGCAGCATTGCCTCTATCCTCCATGAATATTGTCCGGTCCGATCTATTTCCATGCGATATGGAGGGGACGAATTCGTCAGCGTGATACCAGACTGCGGTGCGAAAGAAATGCAGCAGCTGGTTCACACCCTTCAGACCCAGCTGGATATTTTGTCAGCAAAAAGCAAAACTGAGTTTCCAATTGAGGCAAGTATCGGTTATGTAGTTGCCATGGACTGCGCTTACTCACTAAATGACTACATTAACCTGGCTGACGAGAAAATGTATTCGGCGAAGAAGGCAAGAAATGTGAATCGGAAAGATTCGTAAAGAGAGTTTTTTTAATTAATTTATCAAGGCATTTTTTATAGAATTGCACACAAGAGCAAAATCCCCGGAAGATTATAACTGCACAGCATAATCTTCCGGGCACCCACACTCATTCAAGTATTCCCGCACTCTTCATAAAAAATCTGTCGTACCATACAAGAAAAGCCAGAACCGTCCAGATTTTGCGGCTGTTATCTGCTTTCTCTTCTTTATGCTCTTTCAGAAGCTGAACCAGCTTCCTGGTATTGAAAAATTTCTCTGCTTCTTCTGAGGTAAATAATTCCATCACCTTCTGATACCAGTCATCCTGACGCAGCCATACACGGATGGGAATAGGAAATCCAAGCTTCTTCCTGCCATCTGTGTCCTGTGGAATATAGTTCGAAACCGCTTTTCGGAAAATATATTTGGTTGTTCCATTGGCGATTTTGGATTCTTTCGGTAACCTGGAAGCCAGATCAAACACCTCTTTATCCAGGAAAGGAACTCTGACCTCCAGGGAATGTGCCATACTCATTTTGTCTGCCTTCTGGAGAATATCACCGGGAAGCCAGTAGTTCAGATCTACAGACTGCATTTTCTCCATGTCCTGCAGACTGCTTGCTTTTCCGGAAATCTTCGATTCACTGCTTCTCCGCCTTGAAAGCTTCGATGTGTTACAATTCTTGTCCTTTTGAGTCTCCTTTTCCAAAAACGGCTTCCCGATTTCTTCGTAGAATGGGCGCAGATATTCCTGGGTGGATATTCCTGTCACACCATTTT
Organism: Clostridia bacterium; assembly: GCA_029101305.1. Lineage (GTDB taxonomy): Bacteria > Bacillota > Clostridia > Lachnospirales > Lachnospiraceae > Blautia_A. The sequence goes on from JAQXQS010000101.1 coordinate 2,083, forward strand.
TCAGAATCTGATCTTTCTCTTTTTCCCGGTAGATATATGCATTTCCAATAAACCGCTCTTCCACTGACATGCTGGCGCGAATCAGGAAGTCCCGCCCTTTTATATCTGGCAGTTTCGCCGCAAGCTTGCCGATTGCACGACGAAGTCCGAATGGAATCCATGTAACTTTTTTCAGTGCTTCCGGTTCCCGGTAAATATTATATCCGCCGAAAAGCTCATCTGCCCCTTCACCTGACAGAACCACCTTTACATGCTTCGACGCCTCCTGCGCCAAAAAATAAAGGGCAACTGCTGAGGCATCTCCCAGTGGCTCGTCCATATGGTACATTACATCTGGAAGAGAATTCCAGAATTCTTCTTTGGAAATAATTTTCACATGATGCTTCAGACCTGCTTTCTTCGCAACCTCTGCCGCCTTTTTCACCTCATTATAGTGGTCTCCTTCGTCAAAGCCGACCGTAAATGCCTGGTCTGCACCAGAAGCAGCAGCCAGATAACCGGAATCCACACCTCCTGACAAAAACGAGCCAACCTCTACATCACTTAGCATATGGTGCTCCACGGAATCTGCAAGGATATGCTCAAGCTGCAGCGTCTGTGCTTCTGCTTCATTTATCAGCTTACCTTTTTCCGACTTCTGTGGAGTGAGTCTCGCCTGAAAATACTTCTTTATCTCATATTTCCCATTTCTATAAAAAAGCACATGTCCAGGCATAAGTTTATAAATTCCTTTAAAAAAAGTTTCTTCCAGAGGGGAATATTGAAAAGACAGATATTGCTCCAGAGCCTGCTGATTCACTTCTCTTTTATATCCAGGAAAAGCAAGAATACTTTTGATCTCGGAAGCAAATACAAAATGTCCGTTGATCTGTGCATAATAGACTGGCTTAATGCCAAAGAAATCCCTCGCCAGCATTAAACTCTGTTCTCTCTCATTCCATACAGCAAAGCCGAACATACCGCGAAGCTTATGGAAGACCCTGTCACCATACTGCTGTACAGCATTTACCAATACTTCCGTGTCAGAATGAGTATGAAAAGAAATGCCTGCGTCCTCAAGTTCCTCCCGCAGCTCCTTATAATCGTAAATCTCTCCATTAAAAACAATATGCAGATTCCCGTCTGCACTTTCCATAGGCTGCTGCCCATCCTCCAGATCAATAATACTAAGTCTTCTGAATCCTAACGTAATCTCATCACTACAAAAAGAGCCTTCGCTATCTGGTCCTCTATGCTCAATGGATTTCATCATTCTCTCGATCACAGTCTTCTGGTCTTGTCTGTAACCGGTAAATCCACAGATACCGCACATATCTTCCTCCGTATTTGCCCGCCGGACACGCTCTGCCCCGGCATCGTATTTTTCTTTTCTCTTTACGCTTCCTCTTTCCCATGAGAATGTAAACAGCATAGAACATGCTTTGAAATGAACTTTTATAATCAAAGTTTTGCATATTATATCACAGCCTTGAAATAGCTATGTATTTATTATTTTCTTCCAGAAGCTGCCTTGCTGCCAATTTTACCCTGGCGGCAAAACGGAACCACTGATTTCTCAATGATTCCGCTTTAAAACTGATACAGCCTGGATATTTAAATTATTTGATCTGGATTTTTATTCTATTTCCAACAGGAATCCAGCCATCATCTGCCAAAGCGGCTTCCTCACCAACCTTTTCTGAGCTGTCTTTCACATTATATGTGCTTTCTTCTGTACCATAAAACTCATCTTCCTCTGCTACATCCGCATTTTCATTCTCATCTATATCATCTTTAATCATCACTGCAGTAGAGCCTGTTGCACCTCCGATAATTTGATTTTCAAGATTCTCATCTGTATCGGAAATATTTCCATCATCCTTATAATCTTCCTGAACCTCTTCCACTTCAGCAGTCGTTTCACCCACTTCTACATAGGCATCACCGTCCCAGACAGAATCTGTAGTTGCTGTATATGGTTCCCGAATGTAGAGCTGTAATTCCATGTACTCACTATCCATATCTGGAATTAAAAGTGTAGGCTCATCCGAATCATTCCAGTACATTCCCCAAAAATCTGTTTTAAAAATCCACTGGTGCGCTTCACTCTCCGTACCTGCGTTCAATTCATATCGCAACAGATTTCCTTTACTATCCGTTCCAAGCAATTCCAAATCATACTTCCCATACAATTCATCTGGAATTTCTGCAGTAATACTGCTTTGCAGCTTATTCATGGAAAAATCAGTTAATTTTACAGTTCCTTCTCTGGTTTCAATAGAAATATTCTCCAGTTTCTTGTGAATCGTCTGTTTCATAAGCTCTGCATGTGAAACCTGAAAATCGAACTGGAAAGTGGCAACTGGATTTCGGCCAAAATCCTCTTCATTATAAGCACAAAGCACAAGATGTATCTTTGGACTTTCACCAAGCTCCACAGAATTTTGAAAACGGGATTCCAGCACTTCATCATATGCATTTTCATTCCTCCCATTCTCCATGAGTTCATTCATCGAATAAGGAAGGTAGGTTCCACTTCCATACTCCTCAATTTTTTGACCATTTATTGTGGAATTCTGATAATCAATCCCAAAGTCCATATTAGTAAAAGATATTTTGCTGGCAGCATCCATTTCTTTTTGCTCTTCCAACTCTGCTTTTTCAGCGTGTATCTTTACCAGTAAAAGGCCATCATCCACTACCACCTCTTTTAAAGTTGCCGTAATTCCATTATCTGTTTTCGAAGTATCCAACACTTCCGTGTAGGATTCAATTCCCTTCGAGAAGCCAAGAGTTTCTCCTATTGACAATGTAAGATTTTTTATTGCTGCCTGCACATGGGGATTGGAAAAGATCGCAGAACCTAATGTAACAATCACACAGGCCGCTGCTACTCTACTCCAGAACCGAGGTGTCCAGATTTCTTTTTCCTTCTTCCACTCCCCTTCTGCCTCTCTGATATATTTTGAATCAATATTTCCAAATTCTTTTGAAAAATCAAACTTTTTCATAGGCTGCCTCCTTCTCTTTCTAACATTTTCAACAGCTTCTTCCTGTTTCGATACAGATTCATTTTCACGCTTCCTGCCGACATATGATGTCTCTTGGAAATGGAAGCAATGGAATCCAGAAACCAATACCTTCTCACAAAAATATCCCTTTCTTCCGCTTTCATTTTCCCGAGAAAATCATTGATAACTTCCAGCAATTCTTTTTCTGCCAGCTGGTCCTCCACTGTATAAGTGATATTCAGCTGATCCATCTCGCCCAAAACATCTGCCATATGAATATCCGGGCGCTTACCTGCAAATCGCTTCCGCAGACGGTCAATGCAGTGATTTCTCGTTATCCTCCCACAAAAATGTGATAAAACAGGCGGCTTGGACGGAGGAATTTGTGACCATACTGAAAACCATGTATCATTCAGACATTCCTCACTATCCTCTCTGTTCGCAAGTAAATTCCAGGCAATCTTGTAGCAATAGGGATGATATTTCGCACTTAATTCTTTAATGGCATTTTCATCTCTCGTCAAAAACAAATTTATAATTTCATCGTCTTTCATTTACAGGTTATCCTCCCGTTTTCTATATAATAAGGTGCCTTTTTGAAAGGAGATATTTGGGTACCATTTTTTCTCAGTAACATGAGCTCCTTCATAATATATATCGTAAAAATAAAAGGATGGTAACACAAAAATATAAGAAAATTTCTTACCATACAGAACTTTCTTATTGTGCGAATGCACATCATCGGCACGAAATGCCTTTCATGCAATAGAGATTTTCAACGGAATTTTATATTGCACAAAAAAAACGGAACCACTGATTTCTCAATGATTCCGCTTCTCAGTTACGTGTGTTAGAGGATTCGAACCCCCGGCCTTTTGGTCCGTAGCCAAACGCTCTATCCAGCTGAGCTAAACACACATTTATTATTTGTAAGGTCTTACGTTTTCGCTTGTCCCTCACAACAATGGATATTCTACACGATACTCATCGTTTTGTCAACACCTTTTTCAAATTTTTTTAAAATATTTTTTTGTAGATATTTTTTGCACGATTCATACGATTTCAAGGACTTCTCCATTACATCATTTATACAATTCGATTCTTATCTACAGCTTGCTCTTCTTCGCCTGCCAGTTCAGCAGCGCACCCACCATATAAATAGCCGGGAACATCAGCATACGGATCACAGATGCCAGGTCGAATTCTCCGAATTTTATTGTGACAAGAACTTCTGCGATTACTTCAATAATAAGAAGTCCTCCCATTCCCACACAAATTCCTGCATTTTCCACATTGCCAGCCTGTTTCACCCCTACAACACCTGCTGCCAGATAGATGATTCCTGCCACCAGGACCATCACATTACTTGCCACCATCTGACTGTATGTCATACTGTTCTGTTTCAGATATTCTATAACTGTACTGTCACTGCTGCCCTTCATAACCAGGGAAATAGTGTTTCCACTTCCAAATGCCAGCAACACACCAAGAAACAGGAGAAGCATTCCCCCAACCTTCAGGATTGTTTCTCCTGGTGCCTGTTTTTTCAACATATTCTTTTACTCCTCATCTAATATCATTTGATAGAATTTTCTTCAATAAACACAAGCATCAAAAAGGTTCTTTTCTCTATCCTTTTAGATAAAATTTCGGGCAGACATATAAAGTCTGCCCGCCAATTTATAGATACCTCTAATACTACGTCACAATTCACACATTTGAATTTTATTACTGTTGCAAAATTATCGCCATTGCGCATCACCACGTTTATCCAAACAAACAGTGCTTTCACAGCCTGTCTGCATACTCAGTTACGCATCCAGAAGAAATGCCTTATAAGCCTTTTTCGCCTCATAAACATCAGCCTTGCTGGTAACTTCCCACGGTGCATGCATGCTGAGAACGGAAACACCGCTGTCGATTACTTCCATGCCGTAAAGTGCTGCGATAAAAGCGATGGTTCCACCGCCGCCAACATCAACCTTACCAAGCTCTGCTGTCTGGAAGCATACCTTATGGTCATCAAAAATCCTGCGTACTCTTGCCACATACTCTGCATTGGCATCGTTAGAACCGGATTTTCCACGGGCACCAGTGAACTTATTGAGAACAATACCTCTTCCAAGATATGCGGAATTCTTTTTCTCAAAAGCATCTGCAAATGCCGGATCATAGCCCGCGCTTACGTCAGAGGAAAGCATGCTGGAATTTTTCAAAGTCTTTCTCAGTCTCAGGTCAGAATACTGTCCCATTGCGTCCAGAACCTCTGCTACGCTGTTCTCAAAGAAGCGTGACTGCATTCCAGTTGCTCCAACGCTTCCGATTTCTTCCTTATCAACAAGAAGACAGCAGCTTGTACGCTTCGGTGCTTCCATCTCGAGAAGAGCCAGAAGGGAAGTATATGCACATACTCTGTCGTCCTGTCCATAACCAGCGATCATGCTGCGGTCAAGACCACAGTCACGTGCTTTACCAGCCGGTACGATTTCAAGCTCTGCGGAAAGGAAATCTTCCTCTTCCACACCGTATTTCTCATTCAGAATCCGAAGAACGTTCTCTTTCACAGCCTCTTTCTTCTTATCATCCGGAAGATCTTTCAGCGGCTGGCTTCCGATAAGAATGTCAAGCTTCTCACCCTCAACTGCTTCGGATGCCTTCTTCGCCATCTGCTGTCCTGCAAGATGAATCAGAAGATCTGTGATATACAGCACCGGATCGTCCTCATCCTCGCCGATCGTTACATCCACAACAGTTCCATCCTTCTTCACAATAACACCGTGCATTGCCATCGGAAGGGCAACCCACTGATATTTCTTAACACCGCCATAATAATGTGTGTCAAGATAAGCCAGATCGGTATCCTCATATAAAGGATTCTGCTTGATATCCAGTCTTGGGGAATCGATATGCGAGCAGAGAATGTTCATTCCCTCAGCCAGATCGTCCTCTCCAATATGATACAGGGCAATAATCTTC
>JAQXQS010000102.1 GCA_029101305.1 Clostridia bacterium
GAAGGATCATGAAGGAGTACGCCAGACATTTCGCTATAAACTGTGGCTGGTAATTGTTCTTACGATCATAACCATATTGATCCTCACATCAGCAGGAGAAACACTGATCGGAATGTACCTGAAGGGAGAAGGCAGTGCAGAGGCCCTGGAAGCAACCAGCAGATATGGAATGCAGTATCTTTGGATCATGCTGGCCGGTCTGCCGCCATTTATGATCAGTCAGGCATATTCCAGTACACTCCGGGAATGTGGAGAAACGGTTCAGCCTATGAAGGCAGGGGTAATTGCCGTACTTGTGAACCTTGTGTTTAATTATCTCCTTATTTATGGTAAATTTGGTTTCCCAGAACTGGGAGTGAGAGGAGCAGCAATTGCAACGGTTATTTCAAGGTATGTAGAAGTTGCAATAATAATCCTATGGACACATACACATACGGATAAGATGCCTTTTGCCAAGGGACTTTACCGTACCTTGAAGGTACCAGCGAATCTGACCAGGAAAATATTGATCAAAGGAACACCACTTTTGCTTAATGAGACACTTTGGGCCGCTGGTATGGCGATTCTCACACAGTGTTACTCTGTACGGGGGCTGAATGTGGTTGCTGCCCAGAATATTGCAAATACCATTAATAACGTATTTAATGTGGTATTTATTGCCCTCGGTGATTCAGTCGCAATCGTAGTGGGGCAGCTCCTTGGTGCTGGAGATATGGAAAAAGCAAGAGATACAGATAATAAGATGATCGTGTTTTCTGTAATGTGTTGTACTGGTGTTGCTATGGTCATGCTTATAGTTGCTCCGTTTTTTCCAAGATTATACAAGACAAATCAGGACGCAAAGGAGCTTGCGAAATATTTTATTATGATCATGGCTGTTTTTATGCCTCAGAATGCGTTTTTGCATGCAGCATATTTTACCCTGCGCTCAGGGGGAAAGACCATCATTACATTTCTGTTTGACAGCGTGTTCGTCTGGTGCGTCAGTGTACCGATCGCATATTGTCTCAGCCGATTTACCGGACTTCATGTACTGCTTGTATTTGCCATGGTGCAGGTAGGGGATATTCTGAAATGTATTGTAGGATTTATTCTGGTAAAGAAGGGCGTGTGGATGCAGAATATTGTTTCCAGCCGCTAAAGAGTGTTAAAAAATAGCAGATGCTTTCAATTTCCTTATAGCGTAATTATGAATTATGTTATGTAGAAATTGAAAGCATTTTTTACTATGAAAGTCCTGTGCGGCAGCTATGAATAAGTCATGCTTGCATGACTTATTTATAGATATCGCACAGGCTAGACCATATGAGTAAGTAGGGCGATAGCCCGGATTATGAATATGGTCGGCAGTTACGGGAGTGCCGCAGGCACGGAGTAACTGACTTTCATATATAAAAATGTCTGCGTAAGCAGACATGTCCGTTTAAATAGAAAGCAACTCTCCTGTTCTGGTGACATTATAACCAGTTTGCCCCTGAAGAATGGTACGGAAATCTTCTGAGCGTACGATCTCAAGAAGCGCAGAGAATCCTGGCTGGGAAAGGGCGGCAGTCTCCATGACCAGATACATGGGAAGAGACTGCAGCGGAATAAAATCCAACAAACCGGACTGGTGTGCTGCATATTCTTCGCCTAGAGCTACATCTGCTTTGCAGGTTGTAATAGCTGCGGCCGCAGAAAGATCAGATACAAGTTCTGTGGAATAGCCGTCTAATTGGGATGGGGCAATTTTGTTTGAAAAAAGAAACTGATCCAGATAAATTCTGGGAGTGCTTCCCTTCTCACGGTTAATAAATTTTATGCCTTTTCGGCTCAGGTCCCTTAGTTCCGTAATATTTCTGGGATTCCCTGAGCGGACATAGAATCCCAGATCATATTCATAAAGGCACAGAAGAGACAAAGGGGTTCCTGGAACCAGACTGCAGATCTGTTCCCGCTCCAGGCTGGCACAGGCAATATGGGCCTTTTGAAAATAAAGAGAATAAAGGCTGTTATAACTGTTCATAAAAGACTGGAGCACAGGAATTCCTGCAGGATGTATAGATATCTGGCTGATCAGAAGCTCTAGTGCGGGGGAAAATTGTCCGCAGAGAATCAATCCGCTGGAGTGAAGCAGGTAATCTCTTTTTAAAAGAGAGCTTTCCGGAGGCAGCTCTGGAATCTGTAAATTCCCACCTGGCGAGCCAAGAGTGGCAGATTGGGAACCGGTCAAAGTACTTCCGGAATCCGAACGCTCCAGGTATTGGTTTAGCTGCTGCTCGCTGATCCTAAGCTGTTTTCCCACTTTGGAGGAATAAAGCTCTCCACGTTTGATCAATTCGTAAACGGTATTCTTTTTTATCTGAAGCTTGTCCGCAACTTCCTGTGCGGTATAAAGCTTATTCATCAATTCCCACCATAACGTTTGTTGCTTTGATCACAGCATAAGCGTCAGAGCCTACTTCAAGTCCAAGCTCTTCCACTGCTGCGCAGGAAATGGTAGCTGTGATAATATTTCCCCCACCGATATCAATGGTGACGATGGAATTTACAGCTCCTTTATTAATGTTGATGACTTTTCCCTTTAACTGGTTACGTGCACTTAATTTCATGTTAAAATCCTCTCTTCGTTTTGAATAGTGTTGTAGAAGATTGCAGAAATAGTTTTTACAAACTTTAAAATATCATAGCATGCGGAAAATAAAATAACAAGCTGTAATCTGTGTAATCCTGAAGCTTGTTAAAAATGGTTACTGCATGATTTTTCAATTTTGACAGCTCTAGCTCTAGAGCGTGCCCCCAAAAATCATTCCTGTAATCTGCACGCCCCACTTTGCGGTATATTTTGCAGAAAGCCTTTTGGGGGCACGCTCCAGGATGAATTGACATAAGAAAGTGAATCAAGTATAATGAACAAAACAAAAAGAAACATGATGAAACATAACAAAACAGGATAATACAAAACAGAAATGGAGGAATACGAAATGAAAAAAAGAGTATTTGCAGTGTTAATGGCAGGAATCATGGGAACGATGATGTTTGGAACAACCCTGGTATCTGCGGAAACAGAGGAAAAGCCAGAGTTGAAAGGTGAGGTTTACGCATTTATCGCGGCTAGTCTGAATAATGCCATGGAGGAGCTCCAGAAAGATTTTAATGAGACATATCCAGATGTTGAGATCTTTTATAATGCAGACAGCTCTGGCACATTACAGACCCAGATCGAGGAAGGAGCACGTTGTGACATTTTCTTCTCAGCAGCTACCAAGCAGATGGATGCACTTGTGGATGAAGGACTTGCAGATAAAGATTCTGTAGTGAATCTCCTTGAAAATAAGGTGGTCCTGATCAAACCTAAGGATGGAGAGACCAAGGTTACTGGTTTTGAGAATATTACAGATGCTGCAAACCTTGCACTTGCAGGGGAGGATGTACCTGTTGGACAGTATTCCCGTGAAATTTTTGAGAACCTTGGAAGTACAGATGAAGTAAACAAGATGGAGATCAACGAAGGCAAGAATGTTACAGAGGTACTTGCTTCTGTAAGTGAGGGAAGTAATGAAGTTGGTATCGTTTATGCAACAGACGCTGCATCGGTAGCGGATTCTGTTGATATTATTGCTGAGGCACCGGCGGGAAGTCTTCAGACACCTGTACTTTACCCGGTTGGAATGGTAGAGGATAAAGAAGCAAGCGAGGAGGATAAGGCAGCTGCAGCGGCGTTTCTTGAGTATCTTCAGTCTGATGAAGCACTTGAAGTATTTGAGAAATACGGATTCGCAGCTTATGTAACAGATGAAAAATCTGATGATACACAGGCCGGGGAAGAGAATGCAGAGCCCACTGAGGAAGCTGCTGAAGATACAGCAGAGTAATTTTTATCTAGAGCATGTTTGAAAAAGGAGTTCTGTAAGCTATGCGCCACATTTTGCAGGATGTTTTTTAATAAGCTTTAGGTTCTGCAGGACGATATGTGTGTGAGTAAAAATGTTAGATAAAAAAAGGATAATAATATGGGAGAATTTCTCAGTGAAATAAACTGGAGTCCTTTATGGATTTCCCTGAAAACTGGCGTGGTGGCCACGATTATCGCCTTTTTCCTTGGCGTGTTTTGTGCAAGAAAGATCATGAAGTTAAAACCAGGAGCCAGGGCAGTAATGGACGGTATTCTGACAATGCCCCTTGTTCTTCC
>JAQXQS010000103.1 GCA_029101305.1 Clostridia bacterium
AACAGAGCAGATGCTTCCAATCGTTGATAAACTTGATAAAGTAGGCTACCATGCAGTTGAGTGCTGGGGCGGTGCTACTTTCGATGCAAGCCTTCGTTTCCTTCATGAGGATCCGTGGGAAAGACTTCGTAAATTACGTGATGGATTTAAGAACACTAAGCTGCAGATGCTTTTCCGTGGCCAGAACATTCTTGGATACCGTCCATACGCAGATGATGTTGTTGAATACTTTGTTCAGAAATCCCTGGCAAATGGTATCGATATCATCCGTATCTTTGACTGTATGAACGATCTTCGTAACCTTCAGACTGCTGTACATGCTGCAAATAAGGAGCATGGTCATGCACAGGTTGCTCTTTCCTATACACTGGGTGATGCTTATACTCTTGAGTACTGGACAAGCATTGCAAAGCGTATCGAGGAAATGGGTGCAGATTCCATCTGTATCAAGGATATGGCAGGACTTCTTCTTCCATATAAAGCAACTGAGCTTGTTACAGCTTTAAAAGAGACTGTTAAGATCCCGATCGATCTTCATACACATTACACATCAGGTGTGGCTTCCATGACTTACTTAAAGGCTGTTGAAGCTGGTGTTGATATCATTGATACTGCAATGTCTCCATTTGCACTGGGTACTTCCCAGCCTGCAACTGAGGTTATGGTTGAGACCTTCAAGGGTACTCCATATGATACAGGATTTGACCAGCAGCTTCTTGCTGAGATCGCTGACTACTTCCGCCCAATGCGTGACGAGGCTCTTGAGAGCGGTCTTCTGAATCCGAAGAACCTTGGTGTTAATATCAAGACTCTTCTGTATCAGGTACCAGGTGGTATGTTATCCAACCTTACTTCCCAGCTGAAAGAGCAGCACGCAGAAGATAAATTCTACGATGTTCTTGAGGAAGTTCCGCGTGTACGTAAAGACCTTGGTGAGCCGCCGCTTGTTACTCCGTCTTCCCAGATCGTTGGTACACAGGCTGTATTTAACGTTCTTATGGGCGAGAGATACAAGATGGTTACCAAAGAGACCAAAGATGTTCTCAGCGGAAAATATGGTGCAACAGCCAAACCATTCAATCCGGAAGTACAGAAGAAATGTATCGGCGACACCGTGCCGATCACCTGCCGTCCGGCAGACCTTCTTGATAACGAGCTGGATAAACTTGAGGGCGAAATGGCTCAGTACAAAGAGCAGGATGAGGATGTTCTGTCCTATGCACTGTTCCCACAGGTTGCTACTGACTTCTTCAAGTATCGTCAGGCTCAGCAGACACAGGTTGATGAGACTGCTGCTGATACAAAGAACGGAGCATATCCGGTTTAATCAGTAATGAATATATTTCTGTGGGCCTGGAAACTGTGCCGATAGAAACATGATGAAAGACACGTGCAGAAAAGATTATTTGCACGTGTCTTTTTAAAAAATATACGTGAAATCTGTTTGAATTTCTAAGTGGAATTGCAGTCAGACAGAGTTATGAAAGGTATGTAAATGAGTAAAGTACTGATCATTGGCGGCGGAGCTGCCGGAATGATGGCTGGTGTATTTCTTGGAAGAGCAGGACATGAGGTCCATATCCTGGAAAAGAATGAAAAGCTGGGAAAGAAAGTATATATTACAGGAAAAGGCAGATGTAATGTTACAAATAACTGTGACACAGAGGAGCTGTTCAGGGCAGTTATGAGTAATCCCAAGTTTCTGTACAGTGCCTTTTATTCTTTTACACCACAGGATGTAATGGAATTCTTTGAAGAAGCGGGAGTTCCGTTGAAGACAGAAAGAGGAAACCGTGTCTTTCCAGTGTCAGACCATTCTTCTGATATTATCCGGGGACTGGAGCGGGAGCTTAAGAAGGCTGGCGTGCATGTTCATCTCCGGACAGAAGTGAAAGCTGTAAATATAGTACCCTTTGAAGAACCAGGTGTAGAGGAGAAGAAAGCACATCATAATAAAGTGAACGGGGTGACCTTATCCGACGGAAGCTTTATGGAAGGTGACCAGGTGCTGGTTGCCACTGGAGGACTTTCTTATCAGGCGACAGGTTCTACCGGGGATGGATATCGGTTTGCGAAGGAGACGGGGCATAAAGTGACGGAGCTTTCCCCATCTCTTGTTCCTCTTCGGACGAAAGAGGAATATATTCCCAGGCTTCAGGGACTTTCCCTTAAGAATACAGAACTTACCATTAAATCTGGTAAGAAAGTGCTTTTCCAGGATTTTGGGGAAATGATGTTCACTCACTTTGGGGTAACAGGACCTATGATCCTGTCTGCCAGTGCCCATATTGGCAGACAGCTGGAGAAATCAGGAGAGCTTCAGGCATATCTTGATCTGAAACCTGCTCTTACCATGGAACAGCTGGATGGGAGAATCTTAAGGGAGTTTGAAGCTGGCCAGAATAAACAGTTCAAAAATGTGATCGGGGTACTTTTCCCATCTTCCCTGACTCCCGTTATGCTGGAGCTTGGAGGTATTTCCCCGGAGAAAAAGATTCATGATATTTCCAGAGAAGAAAGAATCCATTTTGAAGAACTGATAAAAGCCTTCCCATTTACCGTTAATGGAATGGGGGAATATAAGGAGGCTGTTATTACAAGAGGCGGTGTATCTGTAAAAGAGATCCAGCCGGGCACCATGGAATCAAAAAAAGTAAAGGATCTTTATTTTGCCGGAGAGGTTCTGGATCTGGATGCGGTGACTGGTGGATATAATCTTCAGATTGCATGGTCCACTGCATATCTGGCAGCTATGGCGTTGAAAAATGCCTGAAAATCTGTTATAAAATATAAAAAAGGTAACGGTTCAGGTCCAACTTCTCACACAAAGCGGGGCGTACAGATCGCAGAAATGATTTGAGGAGGCTGGCTCTAGGCTCTGAACAGTTGCAAAAGATGAATTGTACCAGGAGGTAACAGGGAAAATGGGATGTAATATTGCCATTGACGGACCGGCAGGAGCCGGCAAAAGCACCATTGCAAAAAGAGTGGCAAAGGAGCTTTCTTTTATTTATGTTGATACAGGTGCCATGTATCGTGCAGTTGCATTGTATCTGCTTAAGAAAGGGATTGACGGAAATGATTCCAGGGCGATTGCGGACAATTGCCAGATGGCAGAGGTTTCTATCCGTTATGAGAACGGGGAACAGATCGTAATCTTAAATGGAGAAAATGTAAATCCATATCTTCGTACAGAAGAGGTTGGAAATATGGCGTCCAAAAGCTCTGCCAACCCGGCAGTACGTGCACACCTTCTGAATCTGCAGAGAGAACTGGCGGCCAGAAATGATGTGGTTATGGATGGACGTGACATCGGTACGACAGTTCTTCCAGACGCACAGGTGAAGATTTATCTGACTGCCAGCGTAGAGGCAAGAGCGAAAAGACGCTATGACGAATATCTGGCAAAGGGAGAGAAGGCGGATCTGGAGGAAATCAAGAAAGATATTGAAATCCGTGACCACCAGGATATGACGAGGGAGATTTCCCCACTTCGCCAGGCTGATGATGCAGTTCTTGTGGACTCTTCCCTTATGAATATTGATGAAGTTGTAGCTGCAATTCTTGCAATTTACAAGGAGAAAGTGAAATAAATCATGAAAGTAAAGGTCGCAAAAACAGCAGGCTTCTGCTTTGGCGTGCAGCGCGCAGTAGACAAGGTTTATGAGCTGATCGACAGCTGTCCGGACAAGCTTTTTACTCTTGGTCCCATTATTCACAATGAAGAAGTGGTAAATGACCTGGAGAAAAAAGGTGTCCGTGTGGCAGGAGAGGAAGACCTGGAGAAACTTCCCAAAGGAAGCACTGTGGTGATCCGTTCCCATGGCGTAGGCAGGATGGTTTATGACCAGCTGGAAGAATATGGACTTTCTTACGTGGATGTGACTTGTCCGTTTGTTCTGAAAATCCACAGGATCGTGGAGAAGGAGAGTAAGGCTGGTTCTCATATTGTGATCATCGGAGATCCGGATCATCCGGAGGTTGTAGGAATCTGCGGCTGGTGCATGGGCCCGTATACGGTGATCCGTACCGAACAGGATGCACTGGATTTTGTGCCTCCCCAGGGGAAAAATGTGTGTATTGTGTCGCAGACAACATTTAATTATAATAAATTTAAAGATTTAGTTGAAATTCTCCGCAAAAAGAGGTATGATAATACTGTTTTAAATATTCTTAATATTTTAAACACTATTTGTAATGCTACCGAAGAACGGCAGAGAGAAGCAAAGAGCATAGCCGGAGAGGTAGACACTATGTTAGTCGTAGGTGGCCGGCATAGTTCCAATACTCAAAAGCTGTTTGAAATATGTAAAAAGGAATGTGAAAATACTTACTATATACAAACACCTGTAGACTTGGATTCAGATATGTTCCAATGCAGTAGTTATGTAGGTATTACAGCAGGGGCTTCAACCCCAAAGAAAATTATTGAGGAGGTTCAAGAACATGTCAGAATTAAGTTTTGAACAGATGCTGGAAGATTCCGTAAAAACAATCAGAAATGGAGAAATCGTACAGGGAAAGGTCATCGATGTGAAAGAAGATGAAATTATCCTGAATATTGGCTATAAGGCTGATGGTATCATCACTAAGAGCGAATATAGCAATGATCCTTCCGTAGTACTCACAGACGCTGTACATGTAGGTGACTCCATGGAAGCCAAAGTGCTTAAGGTAAACGATGGCGAAGGCCAGGTTATCTTAACCTACAAGAGACTTGCTGCAGAGAAAGGCAACAAACGCCTTGAGGAAGCATTCGAGAATCAGGAAGTATTAAAAGCTCCTGTAACTCAGGTACTTGATGGTGGATTATGTGTTAACGTCGAGGAGACACGTGTATTCATTCCTGCAAGCCTTGTTTCCGACACATATGAGAAAGATCTCAGCAAATATGCTGATCAGGAGATTGAGTTCGTTATCACAGAGTTCAATCCAAGAAGACGTCGTATCATTGGTAACCGCAAACAGCTTCTTGTTGCTGAGAAAGCTAAGAAACAGCAGGAGCTTATGGAGCGTATCAATGTTGGCGATACAGTAGAAGGTGTTGTTAAGAACGTTACAGATTTCGGTGCATTCATCGATCTTGGCGGCGCTGACGGTCTGCTTCACATCTCTGAGATGTCCTGGGGCAGAGTAGAGAACCCGAAGAAAGTCTTCACAGTTGGTGAGACTGTTAAGGTTATGATCAAAGATATCAAGGGCGAGAAGATTGCTCTTACAATGAAATTCCCGGAGGAGAATCCATGGCTTACAGCTGCTGAGGATTTCGCTGTTGGTAATGTAGTAACTGGTAAAGTTGCTCGTATGACAGACTTCGGTGCATTTGTAGAGCTTGCACCTGGAGTAGATGCACTTCTTCACGTATCCCAGATTTCCAGAGAGCACGTTGCAAAACCATCTGATGTACTTACTATCGGACAGGAGATTCAGGCCAAAGTTGTTGACTTCAATGGCGAAGACAAGAAGATCAGCCTGAGCATGAAAGCTCTTGAGGCTCCGGCAGAGGAAGCACCTGTAGAGGAATAATTGAACAAATAACCGCCATTCACAGATTGTGTGAGTGGCGGTTGATTTTGGTATCGTGAATATGGTATTAGAGCCTTTTTCAAACACGCTCTAGCCAAAAGGCATTGTCTGATATGGATGATGCCTTTTTTGCGTAAAAGGAAAATTCTGATGCACCTGGGTCAGCTTCTGTGTTGGTTCAGCTTCCAGAATAAATATTCCATGGTATGTACCAGATATTGCTTTTGTTTTTCTGTATTTTCCAGAAATTCTTCGGAACAGGGAAACCAGGTATAGCAGGTGTCCCTTGTGGAAGATTTTTTTAATCCCTTTTCCATAAATTTACTGATGGATTTCGGCACTGCCATATCTTCTCCGGGAAGATAGTCATAATCTTTATAATTGCTGTAATACTGACGGATACGGCCATTTACAGGCTTTACAAGAAGACTGACAAGATGATCCTGGCCGATAATGTAGAACTCCTGGATGTTGTTTGAAAAGGGGGCGGGAAGAGGATAATGCAGTTTCATCTGCAGAATCAGATTTTCCCCGTCAGAATCTGTTCCGTTCACATCGAAATCCCCATCTCTAAGCCTTAGATATCCCATCATTCTGAAAACATCTCCAAGTCCTAAAAGATCTTCCATATTATGTCCCACAATGGTGTCCAGATCGGTCTGGTTTCTATGTGCCACGTACTTCTTGTATATTTTGATGCATTCGCCACCGTTACAATATACGCGCTTGTGCTCCCCGAGAAAAGTTTCCATCTGTTCCTGCTTAAGGCCTGGAAGCTTCAGGAACCCTTTTAGAGGACGAAGAACTTTATAAAGATCAAAAGAAGGAATTCCCTGGAAGGGATCCGAAAGCTCATGAAACTGACAGCGGGCCTGTAAATAGGACTGGTCGAACGAATCTCCATTGTACTGGATGGTGCAGGTAAAATTTTTTATAAATTCTGAAAAAACCTCCAATAGTGCTTTTTCATCCCGGAAATCAGGGGAAAGCCATTGATACAGCTGCCAGGAATCGTCTTCATAGCAAATTGCACCAATTAAATACAAAAAAGAGGAATTTCGTCCCAGTCCGGTTGTCTCGATATCATAAAAAAGTGGCGAAAAATTGACATCACAAGTGTTGTTTCCAGATAAATTTTTAACAGTCTCAAAGTCTGGAAACCCTTGTAAAATCGGCATTTTTTTAACAATCAGCATGCTTATACTCCTTTCATGGATTGTATTCAATTATACACATTTTTTTTCTTTTTAGGTAGTGAATTTTTTTACAAAATGATGTATAGTAAAATATATAGAATAGTCAGAATATATAAAAGAAAAGGAGAAACATATGTGGGATTTGATGATTAATGGTGTGGATTTCTATCACATTGCCAATTGGTTTTACATATACAGTTTTCTTGGCTGGCTGTGGGAAACCTGTTTTGTATCGGTGAGAAAGGGAAAGCTGGTAAACCGTGGATTTATTAACGGTCCTTTGTGCACCATTTATGGATGCGGAGCACTGGCAGTATATCTGATCCTTCTCCCGGTAAGCGACAATCTGTTGCTCTTGTTTGTGGGAGGAGTCGTAGTTGCCACCGCATTGGAATATGTGACAGCTGCATTGATGGAGAGCATCTTCCATACGTCCTGGTGGGATTACAGTGATAAGAAGTTTAATTTCCAGGGACGTATCTGCCTGGGCTGTTCCCTTGGCTGGGGATTATTTACAGTAGGACTTTTCCGTATCCTTCACCCGGTAGTGGAGGATTTCACGGAGTTGTATACAAGAAGAACCGGGGAAATCGCAGTCTGTGTGATCACAGTTGTCTATATAGTAGATTTTGCATTTTCCGCTGCAGCAGCGTTCCATATCCACGAGCGTATCCCTGCATGGGAGCAGGCACTGGATCAGATGCGTGCAGAACTGCTTTTGCAGACCCGTGAGAAGATGGAGAAACTGGAAGAGAACAGCGGACTTTCCAGAGACCGTTTGAAAAAACAGCTGGAGAGCAAGCTGGAACGGCTTGATGAAGTTGCTCTGATCAAGGAACTGGATGAGAAGCGAAGCGCTATGATGGCGGAGATCTCAGAAGAGCTGCAGAAGCGTAAAGAGGCAATGGCTGGAAAGACCAGCTATAACATGCAGCGTTTCGTAAAGGCATACCCGAACCTGAACCGTGGCTATAAGCTCCATAAGAAATACGGTTTTGGACGGAAAAACAAAGATGCCAAATAATAAAAGGCGTTAAAAAGTATTGAAACAGGATGCATAAGCATCTGAGACTGTATAGGTCAGACAAAAAGAAAATGAATATAAATCAAAAAGACAAGAAATCAGGTTGCTGCAGACAAAAGAGTCAGTGATCAAATAATATAAAGGCGGTGAAGATAAGTGCGGTTAACTTTTAAAGGCGGTGTACACCCATTCGAGGGAAAAGAAATGTCAAAGGACTGTCCGGTGGAGAAATATTTCCCCAAGGCAGATCTTGCGTATCCATTGTCCCAGCACATTGGTGCTCCGGCCAAACCAGTGGTAGCAAAAGGCGACCATGTGCTGGCTGGACAGATGATCGCGGAAGCAGGAGGATTTGTATCGGCTCCTATTCATGCTTCTGTATCCGGTACGGTGAAAGGCATTGAGAAGCGTCTGACAGCTACCGGAGGTATGGCAGATGCCATTATCGTGGAAAATGACGGACTGTATGAAGAGGTGGAGTTCCATCCGGCAGATCCGGCAGGACTTACCAGAGAGGAGATCATTGGCAGAATCCGTGACGGAGGAGTGGTAGGTCTTGGAGGAGCGGGATTCCCTACACATGTGAAGCTTTCCCCTAAGGAACCAGACAAGATCGAGTACATACTGGTAAATGGTGCAGAATGTGAGCCTTATCTGACAAGTGATTACAGGCGCATGATGGATCAGCCGGAAAAAGTGGTAGAGGGCCTGAAAATCGTTGTAGGGCTTTTCAAAAATGCAAAAGGCTGTATCTGCATTGAGGATAACAAACCTGACTGTATTGCAAAAATGAAAGCACTGACGGAAGGTATCCCGAAAATTGAAGTAAAGGAAATGGTGACCAAATACCCCCAGGGTGGTGAGCGTACCCTGATCTATGCGGTTACCGGAAGAGAAATCAATTCTTCCATGCTTCCTGCAGATGCTGGCTGTATTGTAGATAATGTTGAAACAATTTGCAGTATTTATGATGCGGTGGCACTTGGAAGACCGATCATGAAACGTATTTTCACTGTAACGGGCAAAGGAATCAACAAGCCATCCCATTTTGAAGTCTGTACAGGAACGGATATGGCCGAGCTGATCGAAGCAGCAGGAGGACTGAAAGAGAATGCCGGAAAAGTAATCTCTGGCGGTCCGATGATGGGATTTGCAATGTACGATTTACACGTACCGTGTGTGAAGACGTCTTCTTCCCTTTTGTGTATGCAAAGTGATCCAGTCTCCGATGCAAAGGCAGAAGAGACTGCCTGCATCAATTGTGGACGATGTGTAAATGTCTGTCCGGGACATGTGATCCCAGCCAGACTTGCTACTTTTGCACAGCGGGGAGATATGGAGAACTTCCAGAAGTTTGACGGAATGGAATGCTGTGAATGCGGATGCTGCAGCTACATCTGTCCGGCCAAACGACCGCTGACCCAGAGTATCAAGTCCATGCGTAAAATGGTGCTGGCAAGCAGGAAGAAGAAATAATAAGGGGGAAGAAACGAATGGAACAAATGTTTAACGTATCATCTAATCCCCATGTCCGGGCAAGGATGACCACTGCAAAGATCATGCAGCTGGTTACTATCGCACTTTTGCCTGCTGCCATTGTGGGAATTTACAATTTTGGATTAAAGGCACTGGCTGTTATGGTGGTATCAACCGGTACAGCTGTGCTTTCTGAGTGGTTATACGATCACTTTATGCACAAAAAGAATACAATAAAGGATTTCAGCGCGGTTGTGACAGGACTTCTGATCGGCATGAATATGCCGGCTGGCATTCCCCTTTGGATTCCGGCGCTTGGAAGTATTTTTGCAATCATTGTGGTAAAACAGCTTTTCGGAGGCCTTGGCCAGAACTTTATGAACCCGGCGCTGGCTGCCCGTTGTTTTCTTATGATTTCCTTTGCCGGAAAGATGACGGATTTTTCTGTATCCGATAAGTTTAAAGGTGCTGTTGACGGAGTGACAGGTGCGACAGCGCTGGCTTCTCTTCGTGACCATGGCTATATGGCTGGTGCATCTGTGCCGGTGAAAAACCTGATCATCGGTAACGTTCAGGGAACCATTGGTGAGACCTCAGTGATCGCAATCCTGATCGGTGCAGCAATCTTACTTTGCTACAAGGTGATCAGTGCAAGGATTCCGCTTACCTATATTGGCAGCTTTGCAGTTTTCGTGATCATCTATATGCTTGCGTCAGGCAAAGGCTTTGATGTGAATTACCTGTTTACCCATATCTGTGGTGGTGGACTGATGCTTGGAGCATGGTTTATGGCAACGGATTACGTTACAAGCCCGATCACACCGAAAGGACAGTATGTATATGGTGTCTGTCTTGGTGTGCTTACCGGAATCTTCCGTATTTTCGGAGCTTCTGCAGAGGGCGTATCCTATGCGATCATTTTCTGTAACCTTCTGGTACCGCAGATCGACCGCTTTACCCGTCCGGTTGCTTTTGGAAAAGGAGGCGCGAAGAAATGAAAAATAAGATCGTGAAAGATACTCTTGCGCTGACGGTGATCACATTGATCTCAGGTCTGCTCCTTGGTGTGGTAAATGATATTACGGCAGGCCCGATCGCAAACCAGCAAGCAAAAGAGAAGGAAGAGGCATATAAAGCTGTATTTGCAGATGCTGCATCTTTTGAAGTGGTTACAAGCGGGGAAGATGCTGATCTGGAAAGTTACCTGGATGAAAACGGCTATACAGCCCAGAATATTGATGAAGTGATGCTGGCAAAGGACGACCAGGGAAATGAACTGGGCTATGCATTTACCGTAACCACAGCAGAAGGCTATGGCGGGGATATCCAGTTCGCAATGGGAATTCAGGATGACGGTACTTTGAATGGAATCTCTATTTTGTCTATCAGTGAGACAGCAGGTCTTGGAATGCGTGCGACAACAGATGATTTCAAGAATCAGTTCAAGGATAAAAATGTAGAAAAATTTACTTATACGAAAACCGGTGCCACCAGTGATGATGAGATTGACGCTTTAAGCGGTGCGACGATTACCACAAACGCTATGACAAATGGTGTCAATGCAGGACTTGCCGCATTTCGTTATGAGAAAGGGGGCAGTCAGCAATGAAAAAAAATACACCTTCTGAACGGCTGATCAATGGTATTATCAAAGAAAATCCTACCTTTGTGCTGATGCTTGGTATGTGTCCTACACTGGCGATTACCACATCTGCCATCAACGGTATTGGAATGGGACTTACTACAACGGTGATTCTTGCAGCGTCCAACCTGATGATTTCCCTGCTCCGTAATTTTATTCCGGACAGTGTGCGTATGCCTGCTTATATTGTTGTCGTAGCATCCTTTGTAACAATTGTGCAGATGCTTCTTCAGGGATTTATTCCGTTCCTGTATTCTTCCCTTGGAATCTATATTCCGCTGATCGTTGTAAACTGTATCATCCTGGGAAGAGCAGAGGCCTATGCATCCAAGAATAAACCGATTCCTTCTCTGTTTGATGGTATCGGCATGGGACTTGGATTTACTTTAAGTATCACCTGCATCGGTGCGGTACGTGAACTGATCGGCGCCGGAAGTATTTTCGGCAAACAGATTCTTCCTCTTGCAGACGCTGCAGCAGGAAAAATGGGCTATGAGCCTGTAACCATTTTTATTCTTGCACCTGGCGCATTCTTTGTCCTTGCGTTTTTATCTGCGATCCAGAACAGATTTAAACTTGGCGCTGCCAAACGTGGCATTGATCCAAGTAACCCGGATTGCAAGGGTGGCTGCGCTTCCTGCGGAAACACCATGTGCTCAGGAAAAAGGGGGTAAGGGAAGATGAAAGAATTATTGCTGATCATTGTAAGCTCTGCGCTTGTAAATAACGTAGTCCTCAGCCAGTTTATGGGACTTTGCCCATTCCTTGGCGTATCTAAGACTACTGACACAGCTGCTGGTATGGGCGGTGCGGTTATTTTCGTAATCACTTTATCCTCCTTTGTAACCAGTGTGATCTATAAGCTGATTCTTCAGCCGTTAGATCTGACTTATCTTCAGACGATCGTGTTTATTCTGATCATTGCAGCGCTGGTGCAGTTTGTGGAAATGTTCCTGAAAAAGAGCATGCCCTCTCTTTACAAAGCGCTGGGCGTGTATCTGCCATTGATCACCACCAACTGTGCAGTTCTTGGTGTGGCACTGACAAATGTGCAGAAGGATTATAACATTCTGGAAGGTACTGTAAACGGTTTTGCAACTGCATTTGGTTTCTCCATCTCTATTGTGCTGATGGCAGGAATCCGTGAGAAAATTGCCTACAATGATATTCCGGAGTCATTCCAGGGATTTCCAACTGTTCTTCTGACAGCTGGTCTGATGGCAATTGCATTCTTTGGATTTTCAGGATTAATTTAAGGAGGCGTCAGGATGAATATTAGTGCGATTATAGCAGCAACAATTCTGGTTGCGGCAGTAGGCCTCTTCATCGGTGTTTTCCTTGGAGTAGCCGGAAAAAAGTTTGCGGTAGAAGTTGATGAGAAGGAAGTTGCCATAAGGGAAGCACTTCCTGGCAATAACTGTGGTGGCTGCGGTTATCCGGGCTGTGATGGTCTGGCAGCGGCAATCGCAAAGGGAGAAGCGCCTGTGAACCGCTGCCCGGTAGGCGGTGAGCCTGTTGGAAAAATTATTGCAGGAATCATGGGACAGGAGGTAGTGGAGACTGCCCGCCAGGTAGCTCATGTGAAATGTTCTGGTACCTGTGAAAAGGCGAAAGAAGAATATGTATATACAGGCGTGGAAGATTGTGAGATGCTCCCATTCGTTCCAAATGGTGGTGCGAAAGCCTGTACATATGGTTGTTGCGGGTTTGGAAGCTGTGTGAAGGTCTGTCCGTTTAATGCGATTCATATTGTGGATGGAATTGCAGTGGTGGACAAAGAAGCGTGCAAAGCCTGTGGCAAATGTGTTGCCAAATGTCCGCGACATCTGATCGAGCTGATTCCGTATGATCAGAAGGTAGTCGTAGACTGCAGTTCCCATGACAAAGGCAAACAGGTGATGACAGCTTGTGAGATCGGCTGTATCGGCTGCAAGAAATGTGAGAAGACCTGTCCGAACGGGGCAGTTACAGTAGAAGATTTCTGTGCACATATCGATTATGAGAAATGCACAGGATGTGGGGCTTGTAAGGAAGCCTGTCCGAGAGGGGTTATCCGGGAAGCGTGAAGTATTCGCCAAGTTTTA
Source organism: Clostridia bacterium (assembly GCA_029101305.1). Lineage (GTDB taxonomy): Bacteria > Bacillota > Clostridia > Lachnospirales > Lachnospiraceae > Blautia_A. The sequence continues at coordinate 12,949 of JAQXQS010000103.1, forward strand.
AAATAGCCAGGAAAAAATATCCGTAACATAAAGGTTTTTAACCTGATTATTTGATTAAATAAAAATTAATGGGAAGAGATAAGAAGTCTGTATTCTGACATAATTTGTATTTAAGTCAGAATGCAGGCTTTTTTTCCTTTGAATGGTATGATATGATAATACTATTATTTTGCAGCAACGTAACTATTCAGCCGGCAGTATTTTGCAAGGTGCTTTCGCTTGTAACTGTGAAGGGACTGAACATTACGAAATAACACACAAAAGAGGAGACTAGCGCATGATCTGGAAATTACTTTGGCTGTTTCTGATCTATTCCTTTGCAGGATGGGTTTTAGAGACAGTTCTGGCATCCCTGAAACAAAAGAAATTTGCGAACCGCGGAATTATTAACGGACCATTTTGTTTGATATACGGCTTTGGCGGAATTTTTATCACCGCATTTACAGGAGAACTGACAGGTATCTGGCTGTTTATGGGCTGTGCCATTGTGGCATCTGTAGTAGAGTGGATTGCCGGTCATCTGATAGAAATGTGGTATCACGAGAGATGGTGGGATTACCGGAAATTCAAATGGAACCTGGATGGTTATATCAGTGTTCCTACATCCTGTATCTGGGGTCTTCTGGGCGTATTTATAATCAGAATCGGGAATGGACTTTGTATCAATCTATATAATCTTCTTCCAGGTCTGATAAGCCGGATCATTGTCCTGGCTGTGCTCGGTCTTCTTGCAGTGGATGCCATTGCTACATTGACGATCCTTTTCGGACATAGCAAAAATCCGGAGAAGTGGATTGCCACAGAGAAGAACATAGATTCTGTAACCTGGAAGCTTGGGGCGAAGATCGATGATGTGGTAAACCGTCGAATAACCAAGGCCTATCCGCAGAAGCAGCACACAGAGAAAGAAGAATCCCATCCGGAGATTTTTGCCTATGGCTGTAGTTTTTACAAAATTGTGCTTCTGTTTTTTATTGGTGCTTTCCTTGGAGATATTACGGAGACGATTTTCTGCAGGATCACAGCAGGCGTGTGGATGAGCCGCAGCAGTGTGGTGTGGGGAGATTTCAGCATTGTATGGGGACTTGCCATTGCAGCAGTTACTGCTCTTCTTTACAGGTACCGGAATCGTTCGGAACAGTTCCTTTTCTGGATGGGAACCTTCCTTGGCGGTGCTTATGAATATATCTGTAGTGTGTTTACGGAAATTGTGTTTGGAACCGTATTCTGGGATTACAGTGATATTCCTTTTAACCTTGGAGGAAGAATCAATCTTTTGTATTGCTTTTTCTGGGGCTTTGCTGCAGTGGCCTGGTTTAAGATACTTTATCCCAGGGTTTCGAAGCTGATCGAGAAGCTTCCCATAAAATTTGGAAAGGTTATCACCTGGCTTCTGCTGATCTTCATGCTTGCTGACGGAATCGTCTCTAGTGCTGCACTTGCCCGTTATAATGCCAGAAGTAATGGCGTAGAGGCGTCAAACAGCTTTGAGAGCTGGGTGGATGAGAACTTTGATGATGCCAGGATGGCGAAGGTTTACCCGAAGGCGAAGAAAGTGGATACTTCACGAATTGTGACGGAGGCGAAATAGCGGAAAATATTTTGGCAAAGATTCTTAGAAGTAAGAGAGACGGAAATTTTATTTATCGTCGGAAATGAGCAGCTGGAATTGTTAAAATAACGTAAACTGTGTAAAGAACTGAAAAAAGAGCCATTTGCATATGTATCACAAATGTTAAATGTGCGTCAAAAGACAGGAAACACTATTGTTTTCTGAAAATTAGAATGTTATACTCCTTTCGGACATGGAAATAAGGGCCCACAAGTTTCCTTCCCCCACATCTGAAAGGAGTATTTTATTATTATGAAAAGAAAATATATCGCCGCAATTTTAACCGTTTTTGCAATGACAAGCGTTTGTTCCACAGCTTTTGCTTCTACCGATCATTATACAGACAGCAGTATTGTTGGTGCTGAAACCGGATGGGATGAATGGGTAGCAAACTGGGAGGAGACAGCTTCTGATTTTACAAAGGTATCCCTTACACCAGGAAAAGATGACACAGAACTGAATTTTGCATGGTATAGCGAGAAAACAGATTTTGACGCAACACCGGTTGTCCATTTCGGAACAGACAAAGAGAATCTGGATACATTTGAAGGGGAAGCAGGAGATGTAGACCAGGAGCTCACCGGTGATAAAGCTTATGAATATAACCATGTAACTGTAACAGGACTTGAGCCAAACACCACATATTACTATACAGTTGAGAAAAATGGTGAGCAGACAGAGCCTGTTGAATATACAACCAAAAGCACAGATACTGTAAAAATGATCTATGTTGGTGACCCGCAGGTAGGTGCTTCCAAAGGCCAGACACAGGATGGCGCAGAGCTGGTACCAGATGACGGAGCAGCAAATACAGCAGCAAGAAACGACGGTTTTTCCTGGAACCGTACTTTAAATACAGCACTTGCCCAAAATCCGGATGTAAACTTTGTGATTTCCGCAGGTGACCAGGTAAACAAAACTGGCGCAGCAAAGGAAGAAGAGTATGCTTCTTATTTAAGCGCAGATGCTCTTGCAAGTCTTCCGGTAGCAACTACAATTGGAAACCACGATTCCCTGAACCCGGAGTATGCATATCATTTTAATAACCCGAACAATACTGAAAATGGTAAAACAGTAGCTGGCGGTGATTACTATTACAGCTATGGCGAGGGACTTTTCATTGTTCTGAATACCAATAACTATAATGTAGCTGAGCATCAGAATACCATTGAGGAAGCAGTAAAAGCTTACCCGGATGCAAAATGGCGTGTTGTAACCATTCACCAGGATATTTACGGTTCCGGTCTTGACCACTCCGATACAGATGGAATGATCCTTCGTACACAGCTGACTCCGATTTTTGATGCAAATGACATTGACGTAGTACTTCAGGGACATGATCATACCTACAGCCGTTCCAAAATGCTTTATGGTGATGGACAGACACATGAAGGATATGAGTTCAGTCTGAATGCAGATGGAACAGACTACGACTGGGATCATGCTACCAATATTGCAACCGGTGAGCAGATTACTTTAAATCCAGAAGATGGGGATGAAGAGGCAAAGGCAGCACTTGATGCATTCCAGGAAGATAACCAGTGCTATACTATTGAGGATGTGGATGGAAATACAGTTACAGATCCCCAGGGAACTCTTTATATGACAGCAAACTCAGCTTCCGGTTCCAAGTACTATGAGCTTATTTCCACACAGCAGGATTACATTGCAGTCCGCAGCCAGAACTGGCTTCCAAGTTATTCTATCATTACAATGGATGCAGATAAATTTTCAATTGATACCTACCAGATCACAGATGATGGCAGCGTAGAGGCAATTGACGATACCTTTACCATTGAGAAGACTGCGAAATAAAACGATTGGAAATGAGTAATAAAAATGAATCAGATACAAAATAAAAACAACGCCGGACTTCGCTTTTCCAGGAAAGCAGTCTGGCGCTGTATTTTAGGATTATTAATTGTTATATTTGGGATTTTCGTTTACCGCCTGAACCAGGTGGACAAAACAGAACTGGTAGTCCGCACAGGACAGACTTTTGAAAAGGCAGAAGTGACCCAGATCCTTCAGGATAATCTGGATGCTAATGGAACACGTGTGGGAGAGCAGAAAGTGCGTGTGAGAATGCTCACCGGTGTCCGGAAGGGAGAAGAACTTGAAATAACCAGCAGTTCCGGTTATCTGTTCGGTGCTGCCTGTAAAGTGGGAATGAAAGTAATCGTCATGCAAAGTGTGGCTGGTGACACGACGATCGCCAGTGTCTATACACAGGACAGGGAATGGGTGATCTACATTTTTGCAGGACTTTATCTGCTGGCACTGTGCGCTATAGGCGGACGCCAGGGTATAAAAGGGTGTATCGGTCTTGTGTTTACCTTTTTCTGTGTGATCTTTGTATATCTGCCATTGATCTACCGGAATGTATCTCCATTTGGAGCCGCTGTTTTTGTTTGCTTTATCACAACACTGGTGACCATGTATATGATCGGCGGTGCTACGAGAAAAACAATCGCAGCAACTATCGGAACAGTAGCCGGTGTAGTAATCGCAGGAATTTCAGCCCAGCTGTTCAGTATGGCTTCCGGAATTACCGGATACAATGTTTCGGATATTGAGACCTTAATGACACTCTGGAATACAAATGGAATTCAGGTAGGCGGACTTCTTTTTTCAGGACTTCTGATATCCTGTCTGGGAGCTGTAATGGATGTAGCAATGTCGGTGTGCAGTTCCATGTATGAGATTTATCAGCAGAATCTGTCCATGAGCCGCGGGGAGCTTTTCAAAGCCGGCATGCATGTGGCCCGTGATATGATGGGAACGGACAGCAACACCCTGATTCTTGCCTTTGCGGGCAGCAGTGTGAGCATGCTGCTTTTGGATTATGCGTATGACCTTCCTTATCAGCAGATCATCAATTCCAACAATATCGGAATCGCCATTATGCAGGGGCTTGCAGGAAGCTTTGGAATTGTTCTTTCGGTGCCGCTTACGGTTCTGATCTGTACTTTTTTATACCATGGGAAAATAGAAAATGGAAAAATAAAGATAGAAAAATAAAAATGGAAAAGTGCAGGAGCTTTGTAATATCCTTTCGTTATATACCTGGCGGAGGGATATTTTTTGCTTTATTGCATTGTTTACCCGCTGATGTAATCTATAAAATAACCATAATCTGTAAAATGAGCATATAAATTTACTTGTAAATTACCCGAATGAATGTTTGCTTTTTTTAAATGAATATGATATGATGACAAAGAATTTGTAACTGTTCATAGCCAGATGTTTTGGAGTCTGATTTTGAACAGGTACAAGGATTTTAAGCTTTCGGAGAAAATATATTTGATATAGATAAGCAGGAGGCAGCCCATGATCTCATTTGTCAAAGGAACTGTAGCAGATCTTACCGAAAATTCGGTGATCATAGAATCGGGGTACATCGGATTTGAAATAAATATGACAGGAAATGCCCTGGCCCAGCTCCACATCGGCCAGGAAGTGAAGATTCACACTTATTTCCAGGTAAGGGAAGATGCCATGGTTCTCTATGGTTTTTTCAATAAGGATGATTTACAGGTGTTTAAGCTCCTTCTGGGGGTAAATGGAGTGGGACCGAAGGCTGCACTGGGAGTTCTTGCCGGGATCACAGCAGATGAACTTCGGTTTGCAGTTCTTTCAGATGATGTAAAAACGCTGTCCAAGGCTCCTGGAATCGGTAAAAAGACAGCACAGAAGCTGATCCTGGAGTTGAAGGATAAGCTGAGCCTTGAGGAGGCCTTCGAACAGAAACTGGCGAATGAGCAGGCGCAGGCTGCTGCAGCAGAAGGCGCAGCTGGAATGACAGACGCGAAGCAGGAAGCTGTGGAAGCCTTGGTGGCTCTTGGATACAGCAGTACAGATGCACTTCGCGCTGTGCGTAAAGTGACGGATGTGGATCCGGCAGATGTAGAGGCAATCCTGAAAGCGGCGCTGAAGAATTTCTGAGAAAAATAAGGTAAGACATTCATAATTAAGAGGTATAGAATGGATAATCGTATTATAACTACTGAGGTTATGGAGGAAGATTTTTCCCTGGAGGGAAATCTCCGTCCCCAGACCCTGGACGAGTATATTGGTCAGGAAAAAACCAAGAATACATTAAAAATATATATAGAAGCAGCGAAGCAGCGCCACGATTCCCTGGACCATGTGCTTTTTTACGGCCCTCCGGGACTTGGTAAAACCACACTTTCCGGTATTATTGCCAATGAGATGGGAGTGCATATGAAGGTTACTTCCGGTCCGGCCATTGAGAAGCCGGGGGAGATGGCTGCCATTCTGAATAATCTTCAGGAAGGGGATATTCTTTTTGTAGATGAGATTCACCGTCTGAACCGTCAGGTGGAAGAGGTGCTTTATCCTGCCATGGAAGATTTTGCCATTGATATTATGATCGGGAAGGGTGCTTCTGCCAGATCCATCCGTCTTGACCTGCCGAGATTTACTCTGGTGGGAGCGACTACAAGGGCAGGACTTCTTTCTGCTCCTTTGCGTGACCGCTTCGGTGTCATTCATCATCTGGAATTTTACAGTAAAAAAGAGCTGACTACCATTATTATGCGTTCTGCCCAGGTGTTGGGAGTGGAGATCGATGCCAAAGGTGCCGGGGAAATCGCTATGCGTTCCCGAGGAACACCCAGGCTGGCCAACCGTCTGCTGAAGCGGGTACGTGATTTTGCCCAGGTGAAGTATGATGGCAGGATTACCTATGACGTGGCATGTTTTGCCTTGAATCTTCTGGAAGTAGATCAGTATGGACTGGATAAGCTGGACCGCCAGATCCTTACCACCCTGATCGTGAACTTTAAGGGAGGCCCTGTGGGACTTGATACCCTGGCTGCTGCTATTGGAGAAGATTCCGGTACGCTGGAGGATGTATATGAGCCATATCTGTTGAAAAATGGTTTTCTGAACCGTACTCCACGGGGAAGAATGGCTTCTGCACTGGCCTACGAACACCTTGGTTTTCCTGTTCCGGATACAGGCAAATAAAGTTTTATAAAAAAAACTATACTTTTCAACAATTTTCGATTATAATAAGGTTGTTTACATATAAAAGAGAAAACAGACCGGGCCCTGGAACGTCCGGAGTTTAAGAGTATAAAGACACAGGAGGCTTGAACGGATGGCGGTCAAGAATACAGCACAGGTGATCATCGGGGGGAAGATCATTACCCTTGGAGGATATGAATCAGAGGAATATTTCCAGCAGGTAGCATCATATATGAATAAGAAGATAGGAGAGCTGGAGACTGTGCCAGGATACGGCAGACAGCCAATGGAGACCAAGCATATGCTTCTCAGCCTGAATATTACAGACGATTATTTTAAGGCGAAGAAGCAGGTAGAGACTTATGAGCTTGATCTGCAGCAGAAGGATCAGGAGATGTATGATCTGAAGCATGAGCTGATCTCCCTTCGTATGCAGATCGAAGAAGCCCAGAAGAGTGAGCAGGAAGCTCTTGATGAGAAGAATCTTCTGGAAGGGAAAGTAAAGGAGCTTGAGAAAGAACTGGATGAAATGCTGAAATAAAAGCAGGAGGGATTGCCTAGGTGATTCCTCTTTTCATTTATAAGATTGTAAATAACAGACTTTCATTCATGTTGATGGCTGTGTAAGCAGATATGTCTGTTTAGAATAAAAATTGGAGGAACTATTTTGGAGCGGAATATAGAATTGCTGGCGCCTGCCGGCTACTATGAGGGGTTTGAAGCGGCGCTGGGGGCAGGCGCAGATGCTGTGTATGTAGGCGGGGCTATGTTTGGCGCCAGGGCATATGCCCGGAATTTTGATGAGGACGAGCTTCTTCGTGCTATTGATGTAGCCCATATTCATGGAAAGAAGCTGTACCTTACAGTTAATACCCTTCTAAAGAACAGAGAACTAAAAGAAGAACTGGTTTCCTATCTGAAACCTTATTACAACGCAGGACTGGATGCTGTGATCGTGCAGGATATGGGCGTATTTTCCCTTATAAGAGAGAAATTTCCTAAGCTTCATATTCATGCCAGCACCCAGATGACGGTGACAGGGCCAGAAGGAATGAAGTTCCTGGCAGAGCAGGGGGCTACCCGTGTGGTACCTGCGAGAGAGCTTTCCCTGCAAGAACTTTCGGCAATGCACAAGGCCTGTCCCATTGAGATAGAAGCTTTTGTACACGGTGCTCTTTGCTACAGTTATTCCGGCCAGTGCCTGATGAGCAGTCTGCTTGGTGGAAGAAGCGGAAACAGAGGCAGGTGTGCCCAGCCATGCCGTCTGCCTTACCAGGTGAAGAATTTTAAGAACCGGGAGCACAAAAAGGGAGAATTTTGTCCATTAAGTCTGAAAGATATCTGTACCATAGAGATCTTACCTGAGATCATTGCGGCTGGAGTTGTTTCCCTGAAAATCGAAGGAAGAATGAAGCAGCCAGCTTATACGGCAGGTGTGACTGGAATGTACAGGAAATATCTGGATCTTCTTTATGAATATGGTCCGAAGGATTACCATGTAGAGGAAAAAGATAAAAAATATCTGCTGGATCTGTTTAACAGAGGTGGTTCCTGTACAGGCTATTATAAGATGGGAAATGGTCCCCGGATGATGGCTTTTACCAATGAGAAGAAAACTGGCGAGGTGTCATTTGTACCCATCCAGCCAAAGGAAAAAATAACAGGAGAACTTCATCTTACCCCTGGGATGCCGGCCTTTTTAAAGGTATCGTGCCAGGGGGAAGAGGCAATCGCCTATACAGGTGAAGTACAACATGCGAAGAACCAGCCGGTAACCAGGGAACGGGTTTATTCACAGATGGATAAGCTTGGAAATACTCCTTTTGTGTGGGAGAAGCTGGATGTCCGGATGCCAGATGATCTGTTTGTTCCTATGAAGACGCTAAACGAAGTCCGTCACCTTGCACTGGAGAGATTAGAAGAAAATATTTTGCAGAAATACAGGCGGGATGCCGGAACTGAATGGATCGAAAAGATTGCCAAAGAGCCTGCGCCAAAGATTAGTGACGTTGTAATCTGTGAGAATGTTCCTCTTACAAAGACACAGTATATTCCGGTTTATGCGTCCTGTGAAAGTGAGGAAGCGGCAGAAATCCTTTGCCAGCAGGAAGAAATCAAAGGTATTTATCTGCCATATGCCCTTATGGAGAAATATTTGCAGACGGGCTTGGAAAAAGGAAAAGAAATGTACCTTTCCCTTCCTCATATTACAAGGGGAAATCCGCCAGAGGGTTATATACAGCAGGCACAGAAATGGCTGCAGGCAGGTATGACCGGATTTCTGGTGCGGAATCTGGAAACATACAGTATGCTGGCCAGAATGGGACTTTCAGATAAATGTGTGTTGGATCATTCCATGTATACGTGGAATGATGAAGCCATCCATTTCTGGAAGTACCAGAAGATCCTGAGAAATACAGTTCCTTTGGAATTAAATGAGAAAGAACTGCGGCACAGAGAGAATACAGGAAGTGAGATGGTGGTATATGGAAGACTTCCTCTTATGCACAGTGCCCAGTGTGTCCGCAAAAACACAACCGGCTGTAATGGACAGGAGGAGCAGCTTACATTAAAGGACCGGTATGACAAGGAATTTCCGGTAAAATGCTATTGTGATCCCTGGAAAATGGGAAATACAAAGAAGACAGGCCCCTGTTATAATATCATCTACAACAGTCTCCCTTACGGTCTGCTTCAGGAAGCGGGCAGAGTGAAGGCGCTTGGAGTATCTGCAGTCCGGCTGGCATTTACCATAGAAAGTGCTAAGGAGACGAAGCAGATCACAGAAGATTTTGTGGAGGCATATCAGGGCAGCCCTGTATCTTGTGAATATGAATTTACCAAAGGTCATTTTAAAAGAGGAGCCGAGTAAAGGCGTATGATTAATATTGTTGTTGAATTATCCAAATATGTGATCCTGACACTGATGATCGTTTACACGGTTTTGTGTTACTATCTGGTAGTGGGGAAGCATGCTTCAGACAGGAAAGGACTTTTACGAAGTCAGATCACGTTAACTTTTTTTCTTGATTTTACCGCATTTCTGGTAATATTTCTGAAAACCTTTGACTATAAGGTGGTTATATTTTATGCAGAGATGATGGTGTATTTTGCGATGATCCTGATCTTATACCGCAGGATCTACAGAAATGCATCCATGCTGCTGTTAAATAACATGTGTATGCTCTTAAGCGTGGGATTTATTATGCTGTGCAGGCTGGATATTGCTTCTGCAAACAAGCAGCTTCTGATCGTAGCATGTGGAAGTGCAGTGGCACTGGTGATCCCGGTTATGATCCGGAAGATGAAATTTCTCAAGGATCTTACCTGGCTGTATGCAGGGCTTGGAGTTGTCCTTCTTGGGGCGGTTCTTGTTCTGGCACAGACAAGTTATGGAGCGAAGCTTTCCCTTATGGGAATCCAGCCCTCAGAGGTGATCAAGCTTACCTTTGTATTCTTCATGGCATCACTTCTTGCAAGAGAGGTAACCTTTAAGAAGGTTGTGCTGGCGACGATCGTGGCAGGCCTGCATGTGGGAATCCTGGTGCTTTCCAGGGATCTTGGAAGTGCAGTGGTGTTCTTTGTGGCGTATCTGGTACTGATCTATGTATCCACAAGGAAGCCAGCATATCTTTGCATCGGGCTTGCCGGCGGTGCTGCAGGTTCTGTGCTGGCATACCATCTGTTTGGACATGTGAGACAGCGTGTCAGTGCGTGGAAGGATCCGATGGCTGTTTATCAGAATGAAGGCTATCAGATCGTGCAGTCCCTGTTTGCCATTGGTACAGGAGGCTGGTTTGGAATGGGCCTTTGCCAGGGATCTCCGGAGAAAATTCCGGTTGTTAAGAATGATTTTATTTTCAGTGCGATCTGCGAGGAGCTTGGAGGAATTTTTGCAATCTGCCTGATTCTTGTATGCATGAGCTTTTTCCTGACAATTGTGGAAATCGCACTGCAGATCAAGAATCCGTTTTATAAACTGATAGCTATTGGCCTTGGCACAGAATATGCATTCCAGGTATTTCTTACCGTAGGCGGAGCCACCAAGTTCATTCCTATGACTGGTGTAACCCTTCCTCTTGTAAGCTATGGAGGAAGCTCCATTATGTGTATGATCCTGATGATTGCCATTATACAGGGCTTGTATATCTATAGAGAGGACGAGGACGAAGAAATTGAGAGACATCGACGAGAGGCGGCAAAGAGAGCGAGACAGAGAGCTGTTGAGGCTGCGGCAGAAAGAGATTACTAAAAAGCGCAAAGCCAGAAATAAAGAATATACCTTTGTTTCCATCTTCTTTGGAATCATCTTTATCAGCATGATCGGGTATCTGATTTATTTTGACGGCTTTAAAAGTGATGATTTTATTAACAGTCCCTATAACACCAGACAGGATTCCTTCTCAGACCGGGTGGTGAGGGGAAAGATCATGTCTTCTGACGGCCAGGTGCTGGCACAGACAGATGTAAGTGAAGATGGAACCGAGACCCGTAATTATCCTTATTCGAATATGTTTTCCCATGTGGTGGGATACGATTCCAATGGAAAAAGTGGTCTGGAATCCGAGGCGAATTTTACACTTCTGACCTCCCATTCCTTTTTCCTGACACAGATGAAGAACCAGTTCCTGAATGAGAAGAATACAGGAGATACAGTAATCTCTACTTTGAATGCCAACCTGCAGAGTGTTGCATATAACGCACTTGGTGACAGGAGAGGCGCAGTTGTGGTAATCGAGCCATCTACGGGCAAGCGGCTTGTGGAGGTAAGCAAACCGGATTTTGACCCGAATACCATAGAAGAGAACTGGCAGTATCTGGTAAATGACGAGAATGACAGCAGTCTTCTGAACCGTGCTACCAATGGCGCGTATCCGCCTGGTTCTACCTTTAAGGTGGTGACAGCACTGGATTATTTCCGTAAAAAAGGAACTTTCGAAGGATATAATTATCTGTGCGAGGGAAGCATTACACTGGAAGATCATACCATTCACTGTTACCACAATACCGTTCACGGACAGGAGAATTTCTATTCTGCATTTGCAAATTCCTGTAACTGTGCATTTGCAGATATCGGGGTGAAACTGGGCGGAGCATCCTTGCGTGAGACTGCAGAAGACCTTTTGTTTAATAAGAACCTTCCACTTACTTCATACAGGACCAGTAGCTTTTCCCTGGATAAAAACTCTGTCACACCTCTGATCATGCAGACTGCCATTGGACAGGGAAATACCCTTGTATCACCTATGCATATGGCACTGATCACCTGTGCCATTGCCAATGACGGTGTTCTGATGAAGCCATATCTTGTTGATGAGGTGGTTAATGACAATGGTGATTCTGTGAAGAAAACAGAGCCAGCGGAATATAAGAGACTGATGAGTTCAAATGAGGCAAATCTTCTTGGAAAGCTTATGAAGCAGGTAGTAGACTCTGGTACAGCGTCAGCTCTTTCCGGCAGAAGCTACACAGTAGCAGGAAAAACCGGTTCTGCAGAGTTCGACGAAGAAGGACACAGCCATTCCTGGTTTATCGGTTATTCGAATGTAGATGATCCGGACCTGGTGGTTGCGGTGATCGTGGAGAATGGCGGTTCTGGAAGCGAGGCTGCAGTGCCAATCGCGGGACAGATCTTTGACGCATATTATGCGAACCAGAATCAGTACGAATGATTCGAAGTGAAATCCATTCATATTCCTGTTGCCAGTTTTCTGAAAAAGAGGTATACTATATACAGTTTAGAAAACACACGCATTACAGGAGGATTGCAGCATGATAGAAGCAACTAGCTGTGGCGGTGTGGTAATTCATCGAGGTAAGATTCTTGCATTATATAAATCTTACAAAAACCGTTACGAAGGCTGGGTTTTACCGAAAGGAACCGTAGAGCCTGGAGAGACCCATGAGCAGACCGCATTGCGGGAAGTGAAGGAGGAAGCTGATGTGAGAGCCTCCATTGTGAAATATGTGGGTAAGAGCCAGTATAATTTCACAGTGCCGGAGGACATGGTCAATAAAGAGGTACACTGGTATCTTATGACGGTGGATAATTATCATAGCAAGCCTCAAAGAGAGGAATTTTTCGTGGATTCCGGATATTATAAATTCCACGAAATTTATCATCTGCTCCGTTTCGCAAATGAGAAGCAGATCGTTGAGAAAGCGTACCAGGAATATCTGGAACTGCGAAGTGCCGGATTGTGGGACAGGCAGCAGAAATATTTCTGATCCATGCACAGAGAATAAGGGCTGCGTAGCTGATTTACGCAGCCTTTATTGTATAATAGGCACCAATAATGTTTAAAATTTCCGGGAAAGGGAAATCATTATGATAACAAAGGAGTGTTGTTCCGAATATGCTGAAATGGCGGGAAAATTATTATGTGGGGGATGGAATCAAGGATGCACCAAAAGCACAGAAGCGGATTGATGCCGGGAAGATGGCACTGGGGGTTTATCTGGTTACATTATCTGAGAATCCGGGAAACCTTCTGGAAATCGTGCCTTCTTATATGCTGATCCAGAAAAGCTATTACGCACGATGTCCTGAGATCATTGGCATGGCGAAAGGGAAAGATGAAGCCATTGATATGGCAGTGGATATTGTGAAGAATATTTATGGCGAGACAGGTGCATTTCAGGTAAAAGAATATTTTAAGAACAGGTGAGCGCATGTTACATATACTGTGGATCCTCATAAAGTTTATATTGATCATACTGGGAATCCTGCTTGGACTTGCGCTTTTGGCAGTAGCCCTTATCCTTTTCTGCCCGGTACGGTATCAGGCAAGGGCTGTTAAGGAAGGGGTAAGCTTCAAAGAAGCAGAAGTGGAAGCTAAGGTGACATGGCTTTTTCATGCGGTGGGAGCAGGTTTCTCTTTTTGTAATGGGGAACGGAAGCTGGTGTTCACGCTTTTTGGAATCTCGCTGGAAACTATAAAGGGCTGGCTGGAGAGACTAAAAGGCAGGAACCAAAAAATTTCGTCAACTGTGGCAAAGAAGCAGGAGAAAACTGTAAAACAGGAAAAAGTCGAGAAGATTCCTGTTAAAAAGGAGGCTTCGACGGATATGCCGCAGGAGCGAAAAAAACTTCCGGTTCAGGAAAAAAAAGTCGAAACAGAAAGAGCACCGAAAGAAAAGCCTTATAATGAGATACTATCAATAGAGCAGCCGCAAAGTGAGACTGTTGAAAGTGAAACATTCCAGGAATCATCAGACCAGGAAAAATTAACCGGCAAGCAAAGTCTATTTTCCCGTATGATGGAAATACTAAATAAAATCATCAGGCTTCCTGGAAAACTGTGGAATCG
>JAQXQS010000104.1 GCA_029101305.1 Clostridia bacterium
CAGAAGCTGGAAGTGAAAAACGGAGGCACTCTTTGCCTTGGTTCTCATAATCTTACTTTTGTTTTTGCTCCTATGGTTCACTGGCCGGAAGTAATGGTAACTTATGACAGCACAGACAAGGTTCTTTTCTCGGCAGATGGCTTTGGCAAATTCGGTGCCCTGGATGTGGATGAAGACTGGGATGACGAAGCAAGAAGATATTTTATTGGAATCGTAGGCAAATATGGCCCGCAGGTTCAGTCTCTTCTGAAGGTTGCCGCAACTTTGGATATACAGGTGATCTGTCCTCTTCACGGCCCGGTTCTTTCCCAGGATCTTGGTCATTATATCAGTCTTTATGACAAATGGTCCTCCTATACCCCTGAAGAAGAAGGAATTGTGATCGCTTACACTTCTGTTTATGGTCATACCAAAAAGGCAGTTGAAATCCTGACAGACAAACTGAAAAGCAAAGGCTGTCCCAAGGTTGTGGTTTATGATCTTGCAAGAGACGACATGTCTCTGGCTCTGTCTGACGCTTTTCGCTACAGCAAACTGGTTCTTGCAACTACCACCTATAATGCCAGTGTTTATCCATTTATGCATGACTATCTTACCCGCCTGGCTGAGCATAATTTCCAGAGCCGTACCGTTGGTCTGATCGAGAATGGTTCCTGGGCTCCTCTGGCAGCAAAGGTGATGAAAGAGCTTCTTTCCGGATGCAATAAGATCAACTGGCTGGATACTACAGTAAAGATCCTGTCTGCAGTAAATCAGGAAAATATGGATCAGCTGGAAGCTATGGCAGCTGAGCTTTGCAAGGAATATATTGCCCAGAATGACCAGCTTGCCAACAAAAATGACCTGACTGCTTTATTCCGTATTGGCTACGGTCTATATGTAGTTACATCCAATGACGGTAAAAAGGATAACGGCCTGATCGTCAATACTGTCACACAGCTTACAGATACCCCCAACCGTGTGGCTGTAAATATTAATAAAGAAAATTATTCCCACCACATTATCAAACAGACCGGCGTCATGAATGTAAACTGCCTGTCTGTGGATGCACCATTCTCTATTTTCCAGCAGTTTGGATTCCAGACAGGGCGAAGCGTGGACAAATTTGCAGGACAGAAAATCTGTCGCTCAGACAATGGTCTTGTTTTCCTGGATAAATATATTAATGCTTTTATGTCCTTGAAAGTAGAGCAATACGTGGATCTTGGCACTCACGGAATGTTCATCTGTCAGGTAACTGAAGCCCGTGTTATGAGTGATCAGGATACTATGACTTATACTTATTATCAGAAACATGTAAAACCTCAGCCTGAGACAGAGGGCAAAAAAGGCTTTGTTTGTAAAGTTTGCGGCTACATCTACGAAGGAGATGAGCTTCCGGAAGACTTCATCTGTCCGCTTTGCAAGCATGGTGCAATTGATTTCGAGCCGATTGGCTGATATTTCTTCTCTACTCTATCAGAAAAGTCCCATCCGGATGGCTCCATAGCCTGACGGATGGGACTTTTCATAATGAACATGATTAATATGTAATGATAATCGCAATTACCTTCATGGGAATATCTCCGGTATTTACAAGCCTGTGGGATTCTCCATGGGCTGTTACCACCAGATCACCTTTTTCCACTGCTTTCTCAACTCCATTATCTACTGCCATACCGGTTCCTTCAGTTATAATGTAATACTCAGATTCATTAATATGGGTATGCTCTCCAATGCTTCCTCCTACCGGAATCGTCATCTGAGACAGCAGACGACAGTTCTTAAAGTCAGTACAGTCTGCAAAATTAATAAAAGAAATATCTCCTTCGCCGCCTTTTAAATTGCTCCGCACCGAAGTGGTCATATTTTCCTTCTTGTATACCATGATTTAATCCTCCTGAATTTTTGCAGTATATCGTCAAGAATGATCATAACCGTTCATCACCCTCATAGTTACGATGCCAAATACCGCATTATTTTACTTCTACTAACTCGATCCTGAAATTCAATTCTTTGCCTGCCATTTCATGATTGGCATCCAAAGTAATATTTGTCTCATCCTTTGCTGTTACTTTTACAGGAAATGGCTGGCCGTACTGATTAGACAGATATACCTGCTGGCCTACAGTCAGATCCTCTGAACCTGG
>JAQXQS010000105.1 GCA_029101305.1 Clostridia bacterium
AGTAACAAAAAACGTATTTCCATTATCACTGGACCGAACATGGCAGGTAAATCTACCTATATGCGTCAGACTGCACTTATTGTTCTGATGGCGCAGATTGGTAGTTTTGTCCCGGCAGACAAAGCAACCATTGGAATTGTGGACAGAATCTTTACCCGTGTAGGGGCTTCTGATGATCTTGCTAGCGGACAGAGTACTTTCATGGTGGAGATGACGGAGGTCGCCAATATTCTTAGAAACGCTACGGCAAAGAGTCTTCTGATCCTGGATGAAATTGGCCGTGGAACCAGTACTTTTGACGGGCTTGCTATCGCCTGGGCGGTGATCGAGCATATCAGCAATACAAAGCTTTGCGGAGCGAAGACCTTGTTTGCTACCCATTATCATGAGCTGACAGAGCTGGAGGGAAAGCTATCCGGTGTTACCAATTACTGCATTGCGGTCAAGGAAAAAGGAGATGACATTGTTTTTCTCCGTAAGATCGTGCAGGGTGGTGCAGATAAGAGCTATGGAATCCAGGTGGCCAAGCTGGCAGGAGTCCCGGATTCTGTGATCAACAGGGCGAAGGAACTGGTGGAGGAATTAAGCGATGCGGACATTACTGCTGCTGTAAAAGATCTTACCTCCCAGAAAAAGAAACCGAAGGTCGAGATGGATATGGCACAGATGTCCTTGTTTGACACGGTTCAGGATAATGATATCATTGAAGAACTGAAAAATATCGACATCGGAAACCTGACACCGATGGAAGCGTTAAATACTTTATATAATCTTCAGAATAAGATAAAAAACCGATGGTAAAAACCAAAGGAAAGATGGTACACTATAAACTGAAAAGAGAACAGTCACCTATATTTATATATGGAAAATATGGAGAAAAACTTTGAGAAAAATTGCAGTTTTAGATAAACATACCATTGATAAGATTGCAGCAGGGGAAGTGGTTGAGCGGCCTTCTTCTGTTGTAAAAGAGCTTGTAGAAAACTCTATTGATGCCGGTGCTACCGCTGTAACTGTGGAGATTACAGATGGTGGGAAAAAGCTGATCCGTATTACGGATAATGGTGGTGGGATTGAAGCTTCCCAGGTGCCAACAGCCTTTTTAAGCCATGCTACCAGCAAAATAGAAAAAGTGGAAGATCTGGAGAACATAGCCTCACTGGGATTTCGTGGTGAGGCTTTGTCCAGTATTGCCGCGGTTTCCCAGGTGGAGCTGATCACCAAAACACCTTCTGCTATCAGTGGAGTGCGGTATGTGATCGAAGGTGGGGTAGAACAAAGCCTGGAAGAGATGGGAGCGCCCGATGGAACCACTTTCCTGGTGCGGAATCTGTTCTATAATACGCCAGCCAGAAGCAAATTCCTGAAATCCGATTCCTCAGAGGCCAATTATATCGGAATAATGATGGAGCAGCTGGCACTTTCCCATCCAGAGATTTCGTTTAAATATATCCAGAACAAGCAGGTGAAGCTGCATACCTCCGGGAATTATAATGTAAAAGATGTTATTTATAATGTGTATGGCCGTGGTATGGCAAAAGCCCTTCTGGAGGTCTCTTATGAAAATGATTTCATGAAAATTGAGGGCTTTGCCGGGAAGCCGGAAGTTTCCAGAGGAAACCGGAGCTTTGAAAATTACTATGTGAATGGCAGATTTGTGAAAAATAATATTATCACCAAGGCAATCGAGGATGCATACAAGGGTTTTGTGATGCAGCATAAGTTCCCCTTTGTATCCCTTCAGATTCAGATGACAGGAAATGATCTGGATGTAAATGTACACCCGCGGAAACTGGAAGTCCGTTTCGCGCGAGGTGCTGAGGTGTATGATGCAATTTACGAGGCTGTTCACAATGCATTGATTCACCGGGAGCTGATTCCGGTAGTACCGGTTGGAAGGGAAGAACGTAGTCAGAAAGTGGCACCAGTGAGCCGTGGTGCAGTTCCAGAGCCTTTTGAAAAAAGCCGCAGAGCAGAGGCTGATTCTTCCAGCCAGGATAGAAATCAAAATCATAGCAGTGTTTCCGGAAACTATCAAAATCGTAACAGTGTTTCCGGAAGCTATCTGCAGAGCAGTGCACTCCGGGAGCGGGCAATCTATCAGACGAAGCCGTTCACACGGGAAGAAGAAGCTCTTTTTGCCGGAACGTTGAAAGCGGCAGCGGATGAACAGGCTGTCCAGGAGAAAACTTTAACCGGACAGAATGATCCAAAACAAAATGAAGTAAAACAAGATGATCCAAATCAAAACGAAGTAAAACAAGATGAAGCAAAACAGAATGAATTAAAACAGAATAAAACTGCGCAGGACGAAGCCTGGAAGATAAAACCAGAACAAAGCGAATCAGAGCAGGTCAGTCCGGAGCGAAGTGCAGCAGAAACAGGGCAACCTGTTTCTCAAAAGAAAAATACAGATGCTCAGCCTTTACAGGAACAACCTGAACCGAAATCACAGGAACCTCCCCAGCAGCTCGAACTTTTCCAGGAGAAACTTCTTGCGCCAGAATCAAGAAGCCGGCACAAACTGATCGGCCAGCTTTTTGACACTTACTGGCTGGTGGAATTTGAAAACCAGTTTTATATTATTGATCAGCATGCGGCTCACGAGAAGGTGAACTACGAGCGTTTTGTGAAACATTTTAAAGAGCAGACCATTGAATCCCAGTATCTGAATCCGCCTCTTGTGGTAACCTTAAATATGGATGAGCAGGCCAAGCTCAAAGCCAATGAAGAATATTTTACCAAATATGGGTTTGAGATTGAACCTTTCGGCGGACGGGAATACTGTATCAGTGCAGTTCCAACGAATCTGTACGGGTTTCATGAAGAAGAGCTGTTTCTGGAAATGCTGGACAATCTGGGAGGGGAAGGCACCAAAGATGCTTTCGATCTTTTTACTGCAAGACTTGCCACAATGGCCTGTAAATCAGCAGTCAAAGGAAATCACCAGATGTCAGCTCTTGAGGCAGATAAACTGATTGACGAACTTCTTGCCCTGGACAACCCTTATAATTGTCCGCATGGTCGTCCTACGATCATTGCTATGACAAAAACAGAAATTGAAAAGAAATTTAAACGAATTGTGTAACAGAGGAGAGATTATGAAAAAGCCTCTTATTGTCCTCACCGGTCCGACTGCAGTTGGAAAAACAAAGTTGTCTATTTCTCTTGCAAAAGCAGTTGATGGTGAGATCATATCAGCAGATTCCATGCAGGTTTACAAATATATGGACATTGGATCTGCAAAGATCATGCCAGATGAGATGCAGGGAGTTCCCCATTATCTTGTGGATGAACTGATGCCAGATGAGGAGTTCCATATTGTACGGTTCCAGCAGATGGCAAAAGCTGCCATGGAAAAAATTTACGCCAAAGGCCATATTCCCATTCTGGTGGGCGGAACCGGCTTTTATATCCAGGCTGTGACCAGAGATATTGATTTTACCCAGGCAGAGCAGGACGATGGCTACCGTGCCAGTCTGGAGGCTCTGGCGGAAAAAAATGGAGCCGCTTATCTTCACCAGATGCTTGCAGAAGTGGATCCCAAAAGCGCGGAAGATATTCACGAAAATAATATAAAACGGGTGATCCGGGCCCTGGAATTTTATCATCAGAACCATAGCCCTATTTCTGCCCACAATGAAGAACAGCATGAGCGGACAAGTCCGTATAATCTGGCTTATTTTGTATTAAATGCGCCCCGTGAGCTTCTGTATGAACGGATTGACAAACGTGTGGATGAAATGATGGCAAATGGACTCGTGGAGGAAGTACAGCGTCTGAAAGAGATGGGATATCACAGAGGCATGGTTTCCATGCAGGGCCTTGGCTATAAAGAAATCCTGGCTTATCTGGATGGCGGAATGCCATTGGAGGAAGCTGTGCGGATCCTGAAGCGGGATACCAGGCATTTTGCGAAACGGCAGCTGACCTGGTTTCGGAGAGAACCGGAAACTGTATGGGTAAATAAAGACCAGTTTGAGTATGATGATGAAAAAATGCTTGAGTATATGCTGGATACCTGCAGAGAAAAGAAACTAATCGAACCTGTCTGCTAACACAGAGATTACCATGAATGAACGTGTAACTTTAAAATTACAAATTTAATAAACGATAGATATGGAGGAACGTTGCCCAAAAGTGTGCAGGTTGCCAGAAGGCTATTTGACATATACTTAAGTGGCAACAGAAATGAATTATGAAAGAATTATATGAGCAGCTGGGAATTTCTTCCCAGGTTTACGATTTTTGCCATGAAATAGAGGAATCTTTAAAAGACCGTTTCCAGCAGTTTGATAAAACTGCGGAATATAACCAGATGAAGGTGCTTCTGGCTATGCAGAAAAATCGCGTAAGTGAAGAGTGCTTTGGTTCTTCTTCCGGTTACGGATATAATGATTATGGCCGGGATACCCTGGAGAAGGTTTATGCAGATACCTTCCACACTGAGGCATGCCTGGTGCGTCCACAGATTGCATGTGGTACCCATGCGCTGGCCATTGCACTTTTTGGAAATCTCCGTCCAGGAGATGAAATGCTGGCTCCTGCCGGAAAACCTTACGATACCCTTGAAGAGGTGATTGGTATCCGTCCGTCTAAAGGGTCTCTTGCAGAATATGACGTTACTTACCGCCAGGTAGACCTTCTGGAGGATGGCACTTTTGATTATGAAAATATCCGTAAAGCCATTAATGAGAAGACAAAGCTGGTTGAAATCCAACGTTCCAAAGGCTATATGACTCGTCCTTCTTTCTCTGTAAAGCAGATTGGAGAACTGATCGCTTTCGTTAAGAGCATTAAGCCGGATGTGATCTGTATGGTAGATAACTGCTATGGCGAGTTTGTGGATACCATAGAGCCAAGTGATGTTGGTGCAGATATGGTAGTTGGTTCCCTGATCAAAAACCCAGGCGGCGGTCTTGCACCTATTGGCGGATACATTGCTGGTACAAAGGAATGCGTGGAAAATGCTTCTTATCGTATGACCTGTCCTGGACTGGGAGCTGAGGTCGGTGCTTCCCTTGGCGTAAACCGTTCCTTCTATCAGGGCTTTTTCCTGGCCCCGATGGTTACCAAGGGGGCTTTAAAGGGAGCTGTGTTCGCAGCAAATATTTATGAAAAGCTTGGATTTGACGTAGTTCCAAATTCTACAGAGCCGAGGCAGGATATTATCCAGGCGGTTACCCTGAACAGTCCTGAAAGACTGATCGCATTTTGCAAAGGAATCCAGGCTGCCGCACCAGTTGACAGCTATGTAGATCCGGAACCTTGGGATATGCCAGGCTATGACAGCCAGGTTATTATGGCGGCAGGCGCATTTGTACAGGGATCTTCTATTGAGCTTTCCGCAGATGGCCCGGTTAAAGAACCATATGCCGTTTATTTCCAGGGAGGACTTACCTGGGAGCATGCAAAGCTCGGGGTTATGATGTCTTTGCAGAAGCTTGTGGAGCAGAATCTGGTAAAATTACCGTAAGTGTAACATAGGAGTTTGTATGGGCAAAAAGCGTGTTATTGTAGTTGGCGGCGGTGCCTCCGGGCTTATGGCTGCTATTACAGCTGCCAGAAATGGTGCTACTGTGACGATATTGGAGCAGAACGAGAAAACAGGTAAAAAAATATGTGCAACTGGAAATGGAAAATGTAATTTCACAAACATCCGGGTGCCACAGGATGCTTACCGAAGCGAGAACCCTGGATTTGAGCAGAATGTTTTGGAACAGTTTTCTGTGGAAGATACAGTGAAGTTTTTTACCTGTCTTGGCATCTATCCTGTAAATAAAAATAATGGATATCTTTATCCTCACAGCGGACAGGCTTCAAGTGTTGCAGAGGTATTAAACCTGGAGGCCTTAAGTCTTGGTGTGAAAATTAAAACAAACGAGCATGTGCAGGATATTTCCAGGGAAAATAATATCTGGAAGGTTCATACATCCAGCTGGGCTTATGAGGGGGAGGCGGTTATTCTGGCAAATGGATCCAGGGCTTCTGCCATTTCCGGTTCGGATGGAAGTGGCTACCAGCTGGCTGCATCGCTTGGTCATCAGATCATTGAACCCCTTCCGGCTCTCACAGCATTAAAATGTAAGAATACAGGTTTTGCCGGATGGGCAGGCGTCCGTACAGAAGGAAAGGTTACGTTACTGGCAGAAGGCGAAAAAGTGACAGAGGAAACAGGTGAACTGCAGCTTACAGATTACGGAGTATCTGGAATTCCAGTATTTCAGATCAGCCGTTATGCTATCCGGGCATTAAAACAGGGGAAAAAAGTGAAACTGTATCTGAATTTTTTGCCGGAATTTTCAGAAGAGCAGCTAATGGCATTTCTTGAAAAACGTAAAGAGAATTGTCCCTATAAAGGGAAAAAGACATTTCTGACCGGACTTTTTCCAGACAAATTATCCAAGGTACTTCTCCAGGCACAGGATCTTGCAGAAGCAATCCGCTGCTATCCTCTTAATGTGACGGGGTATCTGCCTTTTGAGCAGGCACAGGTGTGCTCCGGAGGTGTGGATACCCGGGAAGTGGATGCAATGACTCTTGAATCCAGATATAAATCTGATATTTTTTTTGCGGGAGAACTTCTTGACATTGATGGAAAATGTGGTGGTTACAATTTGCAATGGGCCTGGTCCAGCGGCTATGTTGCAGGATTAAATGCCAGTATTATATAAGATATTAATCAGAAGGAGTACCATATGATCCGAATTACCCAGCTGAAGCTTTCTATCGATCATTCAGAGGAAGAGCTTGAACATAAGATCCGGAAAGCCCTGCGTTTGAAAAAAGAAGAATTTTCTTATGAGATAGTGAAACAGTCACTTGACTGCCGCCATAAAGAGGACAAAAAATTTGTTTATACGGTAGATATTTTTTTGAAAGAGAGAAATCTGGAGGGCAAAATCGTCCGAAAGGTTCGCGATAATAATATTACGTTAACTGACCGAAGGGAATATGTATTTCCAATGCCTGGTGAAACAGAACTGGAACATCCGCCGGTTATTGTGGGGAGCGGTCCTGCCGGAATTTTCTGCGCCTGGTATCTGGCAAAGGCTGGTTACAGGCCACTTGTTCTGGAACGTGGGGAAGAAGCCCATGTCCGACAGAAAACAGTGGAAAATTTCTGGAAAAATGGGGTATTGGATCCGGATTCCAATGTCCAGTTTGGAGAAGGCGGTGCCGGTACTTTTTCCGATGGCAAATTGAATACCCTTGTGAAAGATCCTTCCGGACGAAACCATGAGGTTTTAAAGCGATTTGTGCAGGCAGGAGCTCCTGCGGAGATCATTTACCAGCAGAAACCTCATCTTGGCACAGATGTACTGGTTGACGTTGTTGAAACCCTGCGCCATGAAATAGAAGAAATGGGTGGCAGCTTCCAGTTTAAGGCCAAGGTTACAGATCTGGTTTTTGAAAATGGCAGTTTAAAAGAAATTGAAGTGAATGGGGAAAGCCGGATTCCGGCGCAGGTCTGTGTTCTGGCTGTGGGTCATAGTGCCAGGGATTCCTTTTCCATGTTTGAGAAAAAAGGAATCTATATGGAACCGAAATCGTTTGCAGTAGGTGTCCGTATGGAGCATCCCCAATCTATGATCAATCTTGCCCTTTATGGAGAAGAAGAGAATGAAAAGCTTGGAGCTGCAGCATATAAGGTTACCCATACCTGTGGAAATGGCCGTGGCGTTTATTCCTTCTGTATGTGTCCAGGGGGATATGTGGTAAACGCTTCCTCAGAAGAGCAGATGCTTGCTGTAAATGGAATGAGTTATCAGGCCAGGGACAGCAAAAATGCAAACAGTGCACTGATCGTCTCTGTAACACCAGCGGATTTTCCAGAAGAAGGGCCTCTTGGCGGAGTTGCATTCCAGCGTGACCTGGAGCGTGCAGCCTGGAAGGCAGGAAATGGAAAAGTTCCGGTACAGATGTTTGAAGATTATAGAAACCATAAGGCAAGTACTGCAATCGGAAGTGTAGAACCGTGTATCAAAGGTGCTTATGTTCCAGGAGATGTCCGCAGTATTTTTCCAAAAGAAATTGGAGATTCCATAGAAGAGGGAGTCCTTGCTTTTGGAAAGAAAATTAAAGGATTTGACCGGCCTGATGCGGTGATTTCCGGTGTAGAAAGCAGAACGTCATCCCCGGTGCGGATCGTTCGCGATAAGGATTCACTGGAAGCAAACTATGAAGGCATTTATCCATGCGGAGAAGGTGCTGGCTACGCTGGGGGAATTACATCTGCTGCCATGGATGGCATAAAAGTGGCGGAAGCTATTTCTAAAAAGTTTAGAAATTTTTAGGAGAGAGTGTACATCTCTCCTTTTTTATGCTAAAATAATTCTGCATTGCAGGAATTTACATAATTATATTGGTTCCTGTAATGAGATCAGACCTGTCAGCCCCTGGAGAACTGCAGGTAAAATATATGAATGAACTGAAAATGACTATCAGAGAATTGCCGGAGGAATCGCGCCCCTATGAGAAATGTCTGCAATGGGGGCCATCAGTCCTAAGCGATAGTGAGCTTCTGGCTGTGATTCTAAGAAGCGGTGTACCAGGAATGAATTCCCTGGCACTGGCAAATCAAATCTTGAGTCTTACGAAAGATACCTCATATCCGGGCCTTCTGGGACTTTTACATATGTCCCTGCCGGATCTGATGAAGGTGAACGGAATCGGGAAAGTCAAGGCCGTCCAGCTGAAATGTATCGGGGAACTTTCCAAGCGGATGGCATCTGCTGCTGCCAGACCAAGACTTTCTTTCAACGATCCCATTACCATAGCAAAATACTATATGGAGCATCTCAGACATGAAGAACAGGAGATGTTGATCGTAATGCTGCTGGATGGAAGAAATCATCTCCTTGGAGAACAGACGATCTCCAAGGGAACCGTAGGAGCTACACTTGTTACACCCAGAGAGGTTTTTGTGGAAGCGCTTAAGTTCCATGCAGTAAGCCTGATCCTTGTTCACAACCATCCAAGTGGTGATCCGACGCCCAGCGACTGTGACCGGGAGATTACGGAGCGGATCTACCGATCCGGAGAGCTTCTTGGGGTGAAGCTTCTGGATCATATCGTGATCGGTGACCAGAGATATGTAAGTTTCAGAGAACAGGGCTTACTTACTTATTGAAATTGCATATTTTGAAACATTAGGCAGTACTTTTTGAGGGGAGAACGATGAAGGGACAGATATATGCTGTTTGAAAAAACATATGGGATAGACCTTGGAAGCAGTTCCGTCAAGGTCTATTCCATGATTCGAAATAAAAGCTACATTGAGAAGAATATGATTGCAGCGAAAGGCCGCAAAATCATAGCCGTGGGCAACGAAGCGTATGAAATGTTTGAAAAAGCACCATCCGACATTTCCGTAAGTTCGCCGATGGCTTTTGGTATGATAGCTAATCTGGAACTGCAGGAAATCGTACTTTACAGTATGATGAGAAAAATTGATAAAATTTTAGGAATAGGCTCTGTTATGTATTTTGCAGTGCCTCTTGATATGACCGCCATTGAGAAAAGAGCCTACTACCAGGTGGCAAACGGCCACTGGCTCCGTAAAAACCGTGTTTATATGGTAGAAGCCCCCATAGCAGATGCTATCGCCATGGGAGTTGATCTGGAAAATAATGCAGGAAGCATGGTGGTAAACATCGGTGCCCAGAGCACCAATTTTTCCATTATCACAGGTGGACGTATTATTATCAGTAAAAAGATTCCCATTGGCGGACGGCAGATGAATGAAGCCGTGTGCAGCGAGGTGCGTAAGCGTTACAATCTCCAGATCGGAACCCGTACAGGGAAGCGTCTGAAGCTGGTAATGGGCCGGCTTGCAGACCAGCATAAGCAGGCACGTAAAGTAGTCGGGATCGACAGTGTATCCGGGCTTCCGCGGGAAGAAGTTATTTCAGCTTACGTGGTAAATGCCGGGATCATGAACTGTGTCAACGAGATCGGAGCGCAGATGAAAATTTTTCTGGAGCGTATTCCCCCTCAGATTTCCTATCATATAGCGAAAGAGGGAATTTATCTGACTGGAGGAAGTACCCGGATTTCCCATATAGATACATATCTGGCAAGCTATACAGGTTATTCCTTCAATCTGTCAGATCTATACGAGACTTCTGCTGTCAAGGGTCTTGAGAAAATCATCCATGACAAGGAGCTTCGCAAATGGGCACAGCCCATCACACAAAGAAAATTATAGTATTCGCGGTTTTTGCCGTTCGTTTTTATAATAAATAATTCGTTTTTTAGGGGTGCCATTTTATGAAAAACCTTAAGAAAAAATTCCGGTTTCGTATTAATCTGAAAAGTAAACACTTGTTGGCAATTATGTCCCTTTTCTGCCTGAGCTGCATTGTAGCTACATTTGCGTCTGGTATTTCCACAGCTCCTTTACAGGAAGCCGCAGGAATTGTCATAGTTCCATTTGAAAAGAGCATTGAAAAAATTGGTGCTATGGTCCGTTCTGTAAGTGATAGCTTTCAGGACAAGCAGGACCTGATCTTTGAAAATGAAGAGCTGAAAGCAGAAATTGACAGTCTGACCACCCAGAATAACAAGCTGATCCAGGATCAGGGAGAATACCAGCGCCTGAAAGAGTTGTATAATCTGGATCAGACCTATGAGGAGTATCCGAAGGTGGCTGCCACTATCATTTCCAAGGATCCTGGCAACTGGTATGATACTTTTATGATCAATAAAGGATCTGATGACGGAATCCGCGTTGATAACAATGTAATTGCAGGAAAGGGACTTGTAGGGATCGTGACAGAGGTAGGTTCTTCCTGGGCCACAGTCCGCTCGATTATCGATGATAGCAGCAGTGTCAGTGCCATGACAGTCAGTACATCTGATAACTGCATCGTAACGGGAGACCTGGAGCTGATCGATGAGGGAAAACTGCGTTTTGAGCAGCTTTATGATCAGGAGGATAAAGTCACAGTAGGAGAGCGCATTGTTACTTCCAATATCAGTGAGAAATTCGTTGAGGGTCTTTTTATCGGATATGTAAGTGAAGTACAGGTGGACAGCAACAATCTGACCAAGACCGGTACCATTGTCACGCCGGTAGATTTTCTTCATCTGAAGGATGTGTTTGTTATTACAGTCAATAAACAGGATATGATAGATGAAACTGCCACAGATGGACAGGAGGGTGCAGATGAAGAGTAAGATTGTGTTTTTTCTTACCATTATAATATGTTTTCTTCTGCAGTGTACGGTTATGGATCTGATTTCTATTGGATCTGTAACACCTAATCTTATGCTGGTTCTGTGTGTTTCCATGGGATTGATGCGCGGACGTAAAAGCGGCTTATGGGCGGGCTTTTTCTCGGGACTGCTTGTGGATCTGTTTTTTGGTTCTATATTTGGATTTTATGCATTAATATACATGTATATTGGCTATTTAAGTGGATATGCACATAGAATTTATTATGATGATGATGTGAAGGTTCCTATGTTTCTGACAGCAATTGCAGACCTTTTATATAATTTATCCATCTACGGCCTGCAATTCCTTCTGAGGGGAAGACTGGGGCTCAGGACGTATCTTTACAGGATCATCATACCGGAAATTTTTTATACGGTATTTATTACCTTGATTGTATACCGGATTTTCCGCTACATTAACTATCGCTATATGAACATAACCAGGAAAGAAAGTGAGTCTATTTGGGTACTAAAATAAAGAGAATTTTTAAGAAAATCAGTTTAAAACGAACGACAGTACTGATTCTGGCGTTTGTCCTCATGTCAGTAGTTCTGGTCCGGAGGTTATTTGACCTGCAGATCATTCAGGGCGAAGATTACATCAGCAAGTTCCAGGCAAGGACGACCAAGGAACGAGTGATCAAAAGCACCCGTGGAAATATCCTGGACAGGAACGGGGATATACTGGCCTCCAACGTGCTGTCTTATTCCCTGACGCTTGAGGATAACGGAACATATACCTCTACAAGGGAGAAGAACCTGACCTTAAATGGCGTCGCCTATCAGGTTCTGCAGATTCTTCACAGCAATGGGGATGATATCACCCATTCTTTTCACATTATCGTTGATGATAATGGGGAATATGCTTTTGATGTGACAGAGGGATTCACATTGAATCGTTTTCGTGCAGATATTTACGGGGAAGCTTTAATTGATAATCTGACAGAAGAGCAGAAAAACGCAACTGCTGCACAGATGATGGATTTTCTCACTGGTTCTGAGAAATTTTCCATTGTTCTTGACGGGGAACGTGCGTACACAGACGATGAACTGACGTCCCACGGTCTGCCTCTTTCGCTGACAAAGCAGGAAATGCTGGATATAGCCACTATCCGTTATGAACTGAATACTAACAGTTTTAAGAAATATATGCAGGTGACCATAGCCACAAATGTCAGTGAGAAGTCTGTTGCTGCGATCATGGAAAACAAAACAGGTCTTCAGGGAATTGATGTTGTGGAAGATTCTATCCGCCAATATATTGATGATGAAAGTATGGCACCTATCCTTGGTTATACAGGAAAAGCTTCTTCGGAAGAACTGACAGAGCTACGCAAACAGAATCCGGATTATTCCAATGATGCAATTGTAGGAAAAGCCGGAATTGAGCAGTATATGGAACTTACCCTGCAGGGAACCGATGGAAAGGAAACCGTTTCGGTTGATAACCTTGGAAAAGTTTTGAAAATCGATGAAGATACGAAGGTGGAGCCTGTTGCCGGTAATGATGTGCAGCTTACCATTGATACAGACTGGCAGTCTGCTATTTACCAGATCCTGAAGCAAAGGGTAGCAGGTGTTCTTCTGACGAAGATTGATGCGGTAAAGACATTTGATTATTCCAGTGTTACAGATGCCAGCCAGATCCGTATCCCTATTTATGATGTATATAATGCACTGATTTCCAACAGTGTGATTGATATCAATAAATTCAGTAATGAAGATACCTCTGATGTAGAAAAAAATTTATATGCCAAATTTCAACAAAAGCAGCAGAGCGTTTTTGATACAATAAGCTCGAAGCTTAATGGCAGTAATCCGCCGGCATATAAAGATGAAGATGAGGAAACCCAGGAATATCTTTCTTATATCTGTAATGATCTTCTTAGGGATACATTGGGAATTATTTCCAGGGATGCCGTTGATACTTCTGATGCCACCTATAAAGCATGGACAACAGATGAGAGTATCAGTCTGAAAGAATATCTGACTTATGCTACAAGCCAGGGCTGGATTGATATCAGCAGTTTTTCACCAGAGGGAGAATATCTGGACTCAGAGGAAATTTACCAGGCTCTGACAGCTTACATCGTTGACTATCTTAGCACAGATACTGGATTTTCCAAGCTCTTATATAAGTATATGCTTCTGGAAGATACCATTTCCGGGCAGGAAATCTGTCTGGTGCTTTACGAACAGGGAGTACTGGATAAAAATGATGGTACTTACGAAAGCCTGGCTTCCGGCGCTATGGGTGCCTATGATTTTATGATCAATAAGATTTATAATCTGGAGATTGAGCCTGCACAGCTGGCCTTAATGCCATGTTCTGCTTCTGCGGTAGTTGTGGATGTAAAGACTGGAGATGTGGTGTCATTGGTATCGTATCCAGGATATGATAATAACCGTCTTACAAATGATATGGACACAGAATATTATGCAAAGCTGGCACTTGACCAGTCCAGTCCGTTTTTTAACAAGGCGACGCAGCAGACCACTGCACCTGGTTCTACTTTAAAGCTTCTTTCCACCATTGCTGGTATGGAAGAAGGGGTAATCAGTGAAGATACTTATATCGAATGTACAGGAACTTTTGATTATGTGGATCCGCCGATCAACTGCTGGGATAAGAACGGTCACGGAAGCCTTGATATCAGAACGGCTATTGAACAGTCCTGTAACTATTTCTTTAATATGATCGGTTTCCAGCTTGGAAAAGTGGGAGACAATGAATTTTCTGAAGTACAGAGTTTAAGTAAGCTTCAGGAATATGCATCTCTGATCGGTCTGGACAAAAAAACGGGAATCGAGCTGTCTGAGGCTTCACCGAAGGTTTCAGATGCAAAGGCAGTTCCTTCTTATATGGGACAGGGTAATAACCTGTTTACCACTACAGAGTTGGCACGCTATGCTACGGTTATGGCAACTTCCGGAAACGTATTCAAGCTGACCCTTCTGGACAAGGTAAGTGATCCTAAGGGAGAGGTTATCCAGGAATATGAACCGGAAATCCAGGATGTGGTAAATATTTCTTCCAACATCTGGGATGTGATCCATGATGGTATGCGCCGCGTAATCCAGACCCATACACAGTTTGACGGGCTGGGAGTTGAAGTTGCCGGAAAGACAGGTACCGCAGAGCTTGATCTCCGCCATCCGAACCATGGTCTTTTTATCGGTTATGCGCCAGTATCTGATCCGGAGTACGCTGTAGCGATCCGTATTGCTAATGGTTACAGCTCCGGTAATGCATGTCTGATCGCTAATGATATATTTAAATATATGTACAATCTTGCTGATAAAGATTCTATTCTCACAGGCGTTGCGTCTACAGATACCAGTGAGACATCGAATGACTAAGAACTGTTTATGCCTGCCAGGAGTGCCTTGGCAGGCATATCCGTAAGAAAAAATATCAGAATTTTGGAACACCGTAAGAAAACACCAGAATTTTGGAACATTTTGTTTAGGAGGAATCAGAGAAAATGGGTGAAGTCATTGTCATTACATCCGGAAAAGGCGGTGTTGGAAAAACCACTACCGTGGCGAATATTGGAACCGGACTGGCTATGATGGGCAAAAAAACAGTTGTTGTGGATACGGATATCGGCCTTCGTAATCTGGATGTTGTGCTTGGGCTGGAGAACCGGATCGTATACAATCTGGTAGACGTGATAAATGGCAGCTGCCGTTTGAAACAGGCACTGATCAAGGACAAGCGTCATCCTGAACTGTACCTTCTGCCCTCAGCACAGACAAAGGATAAAACTGCTGTATCACCAGAGCAGATGATCAAGCTGACAGATGATCTGAGAGAGGACTTTGATTATATTTTGCTGGATTGTCCGGCGGGAATCGAGCAGGGCTTTAAAAATGCGATTGCTGGTGCTGATAAAGCGCTTGTCGTAACGACGCCGGAAGTATCGGCTATCCGTGACGCAGATCGTATCATAGGGCTTCTGGAAGCAAATGACCTGCGTGATATTCACCTGATCATCAACAGACTCCGACCAGATATGATTGCCCGGGGTGATATGATGTCTGTTGATGATGTGACTGAAATTCTGGCGGTAGATCTGATCGGGACACTTCTGGATGACGAACAGATCGTGGTAGCAACCAATCAAGGGGAGCCTCTTTCCGGTAAAAATTCCCAGGCGGAGGAAGAATACCGCAATATATGCCGCAGACTTATGGGAGAGGAAGTTCCTTTTGTGGAAATCAAGCAGAAAAAGAGTGTGCTTTCCCGATTGTTTAAAAGACATTAAGCATCAGGTTGCCAGTAATTATATTATGTAAATCATATACTCGCAGACTCAGAAATGGAGGGACTTCCAATGAAAACCTTTTGGCATAATAAAAGGCGTTCTGCTGGTTTCGCCCGTGACCGGATGAAATTGCTTCTGATCTCAGAACGCATAGAGTGCTCTCCACAGATGATGAAAATGTTAAAAAGTGATCTGGTACATACGGTAAAGAAGTATGTAACCATAGAGGAGAATAAAGTGAAAATACAAATATCCCAGGAACCGCCTGTATTGATGGCGTACATTCCTGTGATAACGAAAAAGGATAGATAATTTATGATTAAACAGTATAAGCTACGTTTTTACAATTTCAAACTGGTAATTCTCCTGACTGCGATCAGTCTGTTTGGAGTGCAGCTGGTAGCCAGTGCATCACCGGATCTTAGAAACAAGCAACTTCTTGGCGTTGTGATGGGGCTGGTGATCCTGGTGATCCTGTCATTGATGGACTATTCCTGGATCCTGAATTTCCAGTGGATCATGTATGGATTTAATCTGCTTATGCTTATTGGTGTGCGATTATTTGGAAGTGAGGCTGGTGGTGCCTCCAGATGGCTGGATATTGGAGGCTTCCGTTTTCAGCCTACCGAGCTTTCCAAAATTATTATTATTTTGTTTTTTGCCAAGTTTTTTATGGATCATGAGGATGACATTAATACATTCAGGGTATTGGCAGAGTCGGCTCTTCTTCTTGCAGTACCGCTTGCCCTGATCTATGCGCAGCCAGATATGAAAAATACCATAACGGTAACAATTATTTTTTGCATTTTGCTGTATGTTGCAGGACTTAGCTATAAGATCATCGGAGGTGCTATCCTGATCGCGGTTCCGTTGCTTATCATATTCTTGTCCATTGTTGTACAACCGGATCAGACCTTGATCAAGGATTACCAGAGACAGCGTATTATGTCTTTCCTTTATCCGGAAAATGAGGAATATCAGGATGATATTGAACAGCAGAACAACTCCAAGACGGCAATTGCCTCTGGAGAACTGGTAGGGAAGAAGCTGTCTGGGGAAGACCAGGTATCTTCTGTAAATGCAGGTAACTTTGTGGCAGAAAACCAGACAGACTTTATTTTTGCTGTTGCAGGAGAGGAATATGGATTTATAGGATGTACCACATTGGTTATTTTGCTTCTCCTGATTTCTGTGGAATGCATCAGGATGAGCCTGAGGGCAAAAGATCTTGCCGGGAAAATAGTCTGCTGTGGAGTTGGCAGCATTGTGGCGATACAGAGCTTTCTGAATATCTGCGTTGCCACAGGACTTGCTCCCAATACAGGTACGCCTCTTCCTTTTGTAAGTTATGGTCTGACTTCCCTGGTCAGTCTGTTTATCGGTATGGGACTGGTAATGAATGTAGGACTGCAGAGCAGCGCTTATAATAAAGAACTTAAGAAAAAAGAAATCGATAAGAAAGAGGAATACCTATAATGGATGCAAAAAGAAATAAGAACTCCAGGCATAAATCGGCAAGGTTTCGTAAAGCCAGAAAAAAAAGGATAAAAAATACTCTATTGTTGTTACTGGTTCTGGTCTTGGTTGGAGGTGCGGGAATTGGCGCAATTTATCTGCTTCGCAATGGAGGATTTTCTAATGCTCTGGATGAGTCCTATGTAGCCTCAAGAGAATTTTCCGGAGGGATTACGGGGACAGATAATCTGCGGGCTGATGGATTTGCCAAGAATCTGTGTGTTGTGGTGTCTGACGTTCCTATGGATGGGGTGTCCCTTGGAGAAAATCAAAAGGGACTTCTTCTTGATCTGGATGACAGAAAAGTGCTTTACTCCAAACAGGCACTTCAGAAGGTATATCCGGCAAGTATTACCAAGATTATGACAGCTATGCTGGCTTTGAAATACGGCAATATGGATGATGTTGTGACCATCACCCAGGAGAATCTGAATCTGGAAGAAGGCTCACAGGTCTGTGGCTTCTGGGCAGGTGACCAGGTTACGATGGATCAGCTTCTTCATTGCCTTCTGGTTTATTCAGGAAATGATGCAGCAGCTGCAATTGCAGAGCATATCGGTGGCTCGACAGAAGGCTTCGTAGAGATGATGAACAGCTTTGCCAGGGAGCTTGGCTGTACAGGAACACATTTTACCAATCCACATGGTTTGCAGGATGAGAATCATTATACTACGCCTTACGACATATATCTGATGTTAAAGGAAGCTTTAAATTATCCGGAGTTTACCCAGATTACCCAGTTAGGTTCCTATATTGTGGAATATACACATGCAGATGGAAGCAGCGCAAGTATTACTTTAACTGCAACAGACCATTATCTGACTGGCGAAGCCACACCGCCAAAGAATGTAACGATTCTGGGAGGTAAGACAGGTACCACCGATAATGCGGGAAACTGTCTGGCACTGTTAAGTCAGAATGCATACGGAAAGCCTTATATTTCTATTGTAATGGGTGCTTCTACAAAGGATGAACTATACGAACAGATGTCTTCCCTTTTACAGAATATTAATTAAGAAGAACATTGCATCCAAGTTTATAGAAAATACAAAACAACTTGTAAAAAATGGTCAGTAACTTCGTGAATCGTATTAAAATTGAGAAAAATAGACAGAAATATTAAAAAAACTATTGTATTTTTAGAAGAATTATACTATAATATGAAACATATTAAACAAGCTTTTTGGTAAAAATTTAATATCATATTGTCTAAGGAGGAAAACATCATGGTTGAACTGATCGTAGGAAAGAAAGGCAAAGGCAAAACAAAAGTGCTCTTAGACAGAGTAAACAATGCAGTGAAAGAAGCTAACGGAAGCATTGTTTATCTTGACAAGAGTACCAAGCACATGTATGAGCTTAACAATAAGGTACGTCTTATTGACGTTTCCTCTTATCCATTGAAAAATGCTGACGAGTTTGTTGGTTTTATCTGCGGTATTATTTCCCAGGATCACGATCTTGAGCAGATTTATCTGGACAGCTTCCTTAAGGTTTCCAAGCTGGAAGATGCAGACGTTACAGATACTCTGGAGCAGCTTGACAAGATCAGCGAAAAATATGGCATTTCTGTAGTTGTAAGTATTTCTCTTGATAAAGAAGAGTTGCCAGAAGTATTACAGGATAAGATTGCAGTAGCATTATAATCTAAGATGATATGATATTGCAGCTATAAAATTCAGTAAAACCAAAACAAAAGTACATCAAAAAGATACATAAGGACATGACTTGATAGCAGGTCATGTCCTTTTTAAACCAGAGCCTTTTTCAAACACGCTTTAGTCTTCACGAAGCTTTACGGCAGTGGCTGCCTGACGCCGTCTGGAGTCATCTAAGGCAGCGTAATGCTTCTTGGTAGTATTGACGTCTTTATGTCCTAAAACGTCCGCTACAAGGTAAATATCGACTGTTTCCTGGTAAAGGGCAGTTACATATGTACTACGCAGCTTATGTGGAGTGATCTTTTTGGTGGTGGTAACTTGTCTGGCATACTTTTTGACCAGATTTTCCACTGCCTGTACCCCGATTCGTTTGCGCTGGGTAGAATAGAAGAGAGCGTGTTCATGACCTTCCACAGGAGTAATATTTTTGCGAACTTCCAGATAGTTTTTTAAAGCTTTTTCCACTTCAGGGCCAAAATAGACGACCATTTCATTTCCGCCTTTTCGGGTTACCTTGATCCCATTGTTTTTAAAATCCACATCTTCAATGTCAAGGCCTACACATTCAGAAACACGAACGCCTGTTCCGAGCAGGAGAGTAACGAGAGCGAGATCGCGGTCTTTAGTCTTTTCATAATATACTTTTTTCTGACCGGTAAGATCGTCGCCGCCATGCTCGATATAATCCAGAAGCATAGCAACTTCATCGGCCTCCAGACGAATAATGCTTTTCTGGTGGATTTTTGGAACATCTACAAGAACGGTTGGATTTGTATGGATCATTTCCCGCTTGAAATAATAAGCATAAAAGCTTCGAAGGGATGACATTTTCCGTTTCAGGCCACGTTCGCCGTTTGTTTCCGTTTTATCCCCAGCCTGATATACCTTCAGATATTCTTCGTATTCTTCAAGATCAAGAGCGGTGATCTGATCCAGGATGTCAACGGTAAATGCATCCATAGACCAGTCCTTGAAAGCAGGATTTTGCTCAAGGAGAAATTGAAAGAAAATCCGGATGTCATAAGCATAAGAAATTCTTGTCTTTGTTGTTGTACGTGGTTCAATGGCACGAAAGAAATCCTTACAAAATGGAGGTAAGGTTTTCAGCACATCACGGAGACGCAAAGTATTTTCAATGTCTGTCTGTTCATGATAGGTAACTTTTTTATCCATAAAAATCTCCTTATAAATTGCGGTATCATAATAATATTTTAGATAAAATCTGGTATAGCTGAAAAACATAAAAAACAAGGATGATCCTGGAAAATAGCTCTAAATAAAGATAATCCAGGGAAGTGGCTTCGTCTCGGATCTATCTATATGAAAAACTCGGGTTTGTCGTATAGATTTAGATGAGGGATATAACGCCGGATCAGCCACTTCTTCTGGCTTTTTCCGGCGATTTTCCTAATGAAACTTTCCAACTGTTCGTTCACTTATATTTGCTTTGTTCATTTACAGCTCACTTACATTAGAAGTTTATTACATAATGGATTCATCCAGCATCACGGTAAATGGGCCATCGTTTTCCAGGGAAACCTTCATATCAGCACCAAACACGCCGTGCTGGACAACCGGAACAACCTTTGCGGCTTCCTTAAGCATATATTCATAAAGCTCATTTGCCTGATCTGGTGCGCCTGCCTCTATAAAGCTTGGCCGGTTACCTTTCTTGCAATTTGCATACAAGGTAAATTGTGAAACCATCAAAAGCTCACCTTGTACATCGGCCAGGGAAAGGTTTGTTTTGCCATTTTCATCTTCAAAAATACGAAGTCCAAGCATCTTTTTCAGATATTTGTCGGCAATTTCACGGGTATCATTCTGGCCGACACCAACCAGCACAAGAAATCCTTTTCCAATGCTTCCGATGGTTTCGCCATCTACCTTTACGCTGGCATGGTTTACGCGCTGTATTAAAAGTCTCATGTTAATTTCCGTCCTTTTTGCTATTTCGTTTTTGCTGATACTCTTCCACTAATTGTCTGACTTTTTGATAAATTATCATTGAATATTTCTTTATGAATGTCCAGATCGTAATCAGGATTTTCTGGATGGTCTTTAACAAAGTAAGGGTAAATTCCAGCATTGCAGTCCGTCGTGGTATTTCTCTTTTCTTTGGTTCCTCTTCTGGGAAAAGAAGAGGTTCGTGTGTCTCTGGGTCGAGACAGTCAATGTTGGTATACTTCTGCTCTTCGTCCGGCACCTTTTTGTAAATCAGACTGATATGCACCAGTTTATCCAAAGCTGCATAAAGAACTGCAAATACAGGTACGCCGATGATCATACCAGGAATTCCGAAAATGCCGCCACCGATGAGGATAGCTACAATGACCAGAAAACTGGAAAGTCCTGTAGATTCTCCCAGAATCTTCGGGCCAAGGATATTGCCGTCAAACTGCTGGAGGATCAGGATAAATATCGCAAAATAGATTGCCTGTAAAGGATCTACTAATAAAATCAGGAAAATACTTGGAATGGCTCCAAGGTAAGGTCCAAAAAAAGGAATTACATTTGTCACGCCGATGATGACACTGATCAAAAGTGTATACGGCATATTCAAAATACTCATGCCAATATAGCACAAAACCCCAATAATGGCGGAATCCAGGATCTTTCCAGTGAAAAAGCCAATAAATGTTTTATTGGTAAAGCGCATGGAATGAATAATAAAATTAGCATGCTGAGTATTAAAAACAGCATATGTGAGCATTTTCGCCTTGGCGGTAAAGCCCTCTTTATCTGCCATCAGATAAAGGGACACAATGGCTCCGATCAGGAAGTTCTTAAGGAAATTGATCAGCTCAAAAACTCCGGCGGAAATATTTTTTAGCATTTCCTGCATCTGTGGAAGAATATTTTTGGTTAAGTAATCCTGGGCTGTGACAATGGACTGATTTAAGGTATCCAGGGCATCACTGTTCAGATTCCATCTTTCAATAAAAGATTCCAGCCATTTCTGTATGACCTTCACATAAGATGGGAAACTGTAGATCAGGTTCATAACACTTCGGATCAGTTCTGGCAGTACCATCATGATGAGGGCATAAATAAGTGCCAGAAAAAGAAACATGCACAGGATCACGCAGGCCCAGCGGATTGCTTTACGCCCTTTGGAGCCTACTGATATCTGCTTCTTTGCAAGAAGTGGATAAATAATCTTTTTTTCAAAAAAATTTAATATAGGTGTTAGCAAAAACGCAATCACTACACCATAAATGATCGGTGTCAGAATCCCCAGAAATGTTTTAATACCTGTGATCAGGGTCCGCATATGGAAAACACCATAGTAAAAAAGCATACTGGCTGCGATCACAAGAAAGGCTGTGATTCCCCATCGAACATGTTGATTGTCCCAGCGTAATTTCATATTGTAATATTGACCTCCTGAAACATTAGAAGTTATTTGTGATTACCATTTCTTCAATGATTGTATAATAGGATATCGTAACAGGATTTTTGCTCCTGATGTCATATTATTATAACACAGTTTTCCAATACTGTCTTATTAAAAAAATATAAATTGTTATCTTTTATATAAAAAGAGTCCTCTTTATGCTCTACCGAAAATTATATTTCCGAAGTAAAAAGAGGACTCTGTTCATGTTATATACGATTTCTCCTGTCAGACAGAGGGAAATCTGTCTGGTTTCTATGGTTTATTTCTTCAGTTCATCAAAAATATGTACGGTATTGATGATCGCCTGTGCAGCACCTTCGATTCCAAGCACACCACTGTCTACACTGAGACTGTAGCCTGCTGCTGCGCCCCATTTCTTATTGGTGTAGTAATTATAATAGCTTGCACGGCTCTTATCTGTCTTAGTGATCATATCCTTGGCTTCCTTAGGAGTCTTATTGTATTTGCCTGCGATACGTCTGATTCTCCAGTCAAGATCTGCATGGATAAAAACGCTAAAGCAATCTTTATTATCTGCAAGGGCATAATCCGCACAACGGCCCACCATAACGCAAGGTCCCTCTCCTGCCAGCTTCTTGATTGCTTCAAACTGGGCAAGGAAAACCTTATGGTTCATAGGCATGTCTGTAAATCCCGCAGAAGAATAGCCAAAAGAATACGTATCCATTACAAGAGAATACAGGAAGCTGTTTGTGGGCTTCTCATCGTGATTCTCAAATAACTCTTTGCAAATACCGCTGTCATTTGCTGCATGCTCCAGAAGCTCCTTGTCGTAGCATTTGATTCCGAAATATTTCGCTACTTCCTGACCGATCTGTCTGCCGGCACTTCCGTATTCACGTCCGATGGTAATAATTGAACTTGTTGTATTGTTCATATCTGCCACTCCCTTCTGTAATTCCTTAACTGTGAATGGCATTTCACAGAATATTTTGTAACACTATTATACACTACATCAAGGTAAAATGACAACTATTTTCTTAATTTTTCTAACAAATCAAGAAAATATTCTGGCAAAGGAGCGGAAAATTCCATATACTCTCCTGTTCGGGGATGGACAAAGCCAAGTACCATGGCATGGAGAGTCTGTCCTTGCAGATGATAAGGATTCCTGCCAGAACCATAGATTTCATCTCCCAGAAGGGGATGACCAAGGCTTGTCATATGAACACGGATCTGGTGGGTACGGCCAGTCTCCAGACGGCATTCAATATAAGTGGCATTGCCGAAGCGCTCAAGTACTTTATAATGGGTGATAGCATCTTTTCCGTTTTTGTAATTGATCGCCATTTTTTTTCGGTCGATGGGATGGCGTCCAATAGGTCCTTCAACTGTACCCTCATCTTCCTTAAGATTACCGGCTACAATAGCCCGGTAGCGGCGTTTGATTGTATGCTCCTTCAGCTGCTGCGCCAGATCACGGTGGGCTGTGTCATTTTTACACACCAGAAGGGCGCCTGTATTATCTTTATCGATCCGGTGG
Source organism: Clostridia bacterium (assembly GCA_029101305.1). Classification (GTDB taxonomy): domain Bacteria; phylum Bacillota; class Clostridia; order Lachnospirales; family Lachnospiraceae; genus Blautia_A. The sequence continues at coordinate 23,569 of JAQXQS010000105.1, forward strand.
ACAATTCCAGGACGCATGACACCATTAATTCCAGACAGATTTCCCTGGCAGTGGTACATAATAGCATTTACCAGGGTTCCACTGGTGTGTCCATTGGCAGGATGAACTACCATACCCTTGGGCTTGTTGACGACCAGTACATCCTCATCTTCGTATAAGATATCCAGGGGAATATTTTCTGGCAGAATGTCCGGCTCAGACAGATCCGGAAGGGAAATCTGTACCAGATCCTTTTCCTGTATTTTATAATTTGCTTTTATTGTTTTTCCATTGACAGTAATGCCCTGTTCCTTTAATAATTTCTGAAGGTAGGAACGGGAAAGATTCTCATATTTATCAGAAAGGCAGCGGTCTATACGAACCCCTGCCTCATCAGCGGCTGCTGTAAATTCCAACAGTTCCATATTATGGTATAGCTCCTCTCTATTAGGACACTTTCTTCCCTGGCTTAAGGAAATCAAAATCCTCATCTTTGTAATAGAAAAACAAAAGAAAAACCAGAGCGACAATGCCACATGTTACATAAACATCTGCTACGTTAAAAGTAGGGAAATCAATCAGGGAAAAATAAATAAAATCTACTACATATCCCCGGAAAACACGGTCAATAAAATTGCCCATGGCACCGGAAAATACTACCGCCGCTGTAAAAAGCAGCGGCCGGTAATAAACCGTGGCAGGCGTTTTAAAAAAAAGATACAGGATTGCAGCGAAAAATAGCAGGCAGATCAGTACCAGAAAAAAAACTTTATTCTGGAGAAGCCCGAATGCCATGCCGCGGTTTTCCAGATAGCGGAACACCAGAACCTGGTCGATAAGGGAAACGCCAGAATTACCTTTCAGATATCGGATCGCAAGCCATTTCGTACACTGGTCAAGAAGCACCAGGAAAAATATAAGTGAAATACCCTTTATAGCAGGTGCTTTCAACTGTTTATAAGGGCGATTGGCTGATGTAGTGTTTGGCATAAAAGGTTACCTGCAGATCGCATGAATTCCGGTAAGAAGCTCCTGATCTGTGACGGTTTTGTCAATGAAGCTCTTTCCGAGACCATCCATAAGAATAAATTTAATCTGTCCCTGTTCCATTTTTTTGTCTTTTTTTGTAGCTGCCAGAATATCCTCTGGGGAAAGGCCCTCAACAGATAAAGGCAGATGATAAGCCTCCAGTCCCTGACAGATCTGCTGATATTCGGTATCTGTGAGCAGGCCTCTTTCTCTGGAAATCGCGGCAGCTGCTACAAGACCGATTCCTACACATTGTCCATGAAGAAGTTTAAAATCCATTAATTTCTCTACCGCATGTCCTATGGTGTGTCCAAGGTTAAGAAGGGCACGCTCGCCTTGTTCTTTGGGATCCCGTTCCACAACGCCTGCCTTGATGGCACAGCATCTGCGGATCATAACTGCAAGCATGCCAGGATCCATAGTGCGTATAACCTCGTGATTGGCGCATACAAAGTCGAAAAACTCTTTATCGCAGATCAGACCAGTCTTTAGGATTTCGCCCATTCCACAGCCAAATTCACGCTCTGGAAGGGTCTGCAGCGTACTCATGTTCATATAAACCAGACGGGGCTGATGAAAAGCACCTACCATATTTTTGTACTGTCGGAAATCAACCCCTGTTTTACCGCCTACACTGCTGTCAACCTGAGCCAGAAGTGTAGTGGGGATCTGGATAAAATCAATTCCACGAAGATAAGCAGCGGCACCAAATCCAGACAGATCACCGGTTACTCCGCCGCCAAGGGCAACAACCAGGCTCTTTCTATCCAGGCCATTTTCAATAAGACACTGGAAGAGATCCTGTACCGTGTCCAGATTTTTGTGTGCTTCCCCTGCGGGAAACGTGAACTGACATACACGATCTGTTACTTTTAAAAGCTCTGCCTCGACCTGTTTCGCATAAAGAGGTGCTACTGTGGAATCTGAAACAATACACATGCTTTTTCCTGCAAGTCCTTCGTCTTTAAGAGCCTGTGCAAGGAATGAAAAGTCATTTTCAAAATAAATAGGATAACAGAAATCCCCATCCCGTTTTACAAGTAATTTTTCTTCTGCCATAGTTAAAATTTCTCCCGATATATGATTGATTATACATATTTCCTAAGGTGAACACCCAGGCGTCCTTTCTTCGTCTGCCTGGAAACACCATCATAGATAAAACGTCCTTTTCCCCGGACAGATATAATATCTCCTTCTTTAGGCTCGTATCCATTGGAAGTGATCAGTTTACCATTTACAAATACAAGGCCGTTTTCAATAAAAGATACCATACTGCTCCGTGAAGTCTGGAAAGCAAGTCCGATCAGTGCATCCAGCCGGACAGATGCGCAGGTGCCATTTATGGTTTCAAATTCTGGTTCTGGAATCTCTTCAGCCTGCTCTACCCTGGAAACCAGTACGGTAGTATGCTTCACCCGTACAAGATTTTCTATAAAGAAATCGGACATTTTGTGGAGACAGAAAAACCAGGCTTCTTTATCTTTGATCAGGATATCCCCAACCACACTGCGGTCAACTCCAAGGTTTAAGATTGCCCCAAGATAATCTCTGTGTCCAAGCTCTTCAGAAAAGCGAAGCGCTTTAGGCTCTATTTTGAGACAGTCAATCGGATATTCCCAGGAAAAGCCAAGATCATCTGGATAAAAAGCTGCCATCTGCCGTTCAGCGTGCTCATACCCTCCATACAATTTCACAATAACGCCCAGCTGACGAAGCTTCAGGGTACTAAGCATATTTTGTTCGTTTAAGTTAAGAAAATCCGTAAAGGTGACAATCTCTCTCTGGTAAGAGAGATTTGCCAGCTCCCGGATTCTCTTAAGTAAAAATTCATCCTTATCCATAAAAATTAATATCCAGCCCTTACAGATGGTGTGGCTCCACCAAGAATATTCTGGAGATCACCTGTAATATCAACAGAAGACGGACCAAGTACGAAGATATAACTGGAAATCTTCTGAAGGGAACCATTCAGGGAATAACATGCGCCAGAGGCAAAATCAATAATACGCTGGGCAAGTTCTACATCAATTCCCTCCAGATTCAGGATTACAGTGGCATTATCAAGAAGTGTATCTGCAATTTCACGGGTATCTTCCATGGATGCTGGTTTGATCACACAAACTTCCATTGAAGAAGCCTGATTGGCACGACGACTGCTTCGCATAGGAGTAATCTTGGAAGATGCTGCAGGACGCTGCTTCTCTGCCGGCTGTTTCACTGGTGCCTTGGCAGTGGCCTTCGGTGCTGCTGTATGTACAGGCTCCTCTTCAAAGTCATCATCTTCTGCGGCAGTCTCTTCTTTCTTACGGCCAAATTTCTCGAAGAATTTCTTCTTAGGCTTATCGTCCATCAGGTCATCATCAAGAAAATCACCATCTTCGTCATCATCCATCAGATCTTCATCTAAATAGCTATCTTCGTCATAATCATCATCATTCAGTTTAATAGAGTCCAATAATTTATCAAAAACGCTCATTTTTAATCTCCAATCTTCGTCTTCTTAACATGTGGCGTAATTTCGTTCACCAAAAATTCCGGTGCCCACACGTACCATGGTCGAGCCTTCCTGGACAGCAACCTGATAATCTCCAGTCATGCCCATACTCAAAACACTCATATTAACATTATTAATGTTTTTGGCGCCAATGTCAACACTTAATTTCTTTAATGTGCGAAAAACTTCACGATTTTCTTCTGGATTCTCCACAAATGGGGCAATTGTCATAAGTCCCATTACTTTTATATGGGAAAATGTGCTGATTTCCTGCAAAAGAGGAAGAACTTCATTTATTTTTAATCCGAATTTACTTTCCTCTTCCGCTACATTTACCTCCAGGAGAACCGGCATAATCAGATCCTTTTTTGCGGCTTCCTGTTCAATGGTCTGGGCGAGCCGCAGGGAATCTACAGAGTGGATCATAGCAACTTTATCAATGATGTATTTCACTTTATTTCGCTGCAGATGACCGATCATATGCCACTGGATGTCGGATGGCAGCTGGTCATATTTATCCATGATCTCCTGCACCTTGTTTTCTCCAAAAACACGTGCGCCGGCATCATATGCTTCCTGAAGCATGGATACAGGCTTGGTCTTGCTTACAGCGACCAGGGTAACTTCCCCTGGATCACGTGAAACTGCGGCACAGGCTTTTTCAATATTTGCGTTTACCTGCTGTAAATTTTCAGCTAACATTTATAAGCCTCCTTAAAATTATAAATCTATATTTTTAATAGAGAATATCCTGTTCTTTAACCTGGGAAGAATCTCTTGCAATGCGGTCATACCTGGAAAGTCCGTAGGAGGTACTGCTGGAGATGATCGCATATTCTTCATTCTGATCCAGTATATCAACCTGGCGGAATACGGCATATCCCTGATTGATACAGTAAACACCCTCAAGGGAGTCTGTCTCGCCTACAATAAAACGCTGATTGGAATCATCTTTTATGATAGCGTCTCCCTCTTTAAAAGCACTTTTATCTACATAATAATTGTAGGCTTCATTTTCAGAATCATCAGACTCTGCTTTTACCTGGCCGTAAATCCTGGCATTGATAAAAGTCCTCACATTATTGCCGTCAGAATCCCTGGAAACTTTATTGAAACCTACATTTCCACTCTCTGGATCTGTGGTAGCGTATTCTGCCGGAATCACATAAAAATCTTTGAACTCGATTGCAGACAGTGGAATCTTCAGACCGGTTACAGTGTTTGTAACCAGCTCAATGTCAAGAAAACGGTCAGAGGCATAACGGATCAGGCCGCGGCTGAAATCAATTTTGCCATATTTGGCCCCGTCGATTTTTATAATGGAAAAATCACCACTCTGCGTCATATCATCCTTAAGAAATTTCACACGGATAGTAGATCGTCCCTCCAGCTTGGCTGCCTGTTTATCACTTAAGGGAATGACCAGGCTCCAAAGCTCACTGGTGATATTGGTGTAAATATTATCTCCAGTCTGCACTTTTTCGGCTGTTTTCAGATCTGTTTCGTGATAAGATGTCTGGTCAAAATCCTCTGCTGTAAGATTGTCAATAGTTTTATTTTCATATCCATCCATAGAATACAGAATAATGCCATCATCCTGTGCCTTGCAGATATTCTGGCCGCTGATGGTGACTACCTGGGAATCGGCATTGCCATCAGTGGAAATCCCCTCATACTGGAGAATACTTCCTTCCAGCTGGTTCTTAAAGCTATAAGTATTATTAAACTTACTGGCAGAAAAGCTTTTGGAAAAACTCTGCATGGAATTACGGATCCTGGAAAGCTCTTCCGGGGTCAGAGCGGTAACTGTCTCGGCAATCTTGCCGGAGCTTAATCCATAAACAGCACCACCGGCATTGATCTTGCTTCCCTCTCTTGCATAATAATTCACATAACCGGAGGATTCTGCCTTAAAAACACTTTCCTCCCGCAAGGAGATACCAGTGTATGTCTCGTTTCTGGACAAAGGCCCGGTGGTTACCTGGTAAGATTCAATATGTGTGGATGTAACAAGCAGGACTGCAGTAAAAATCATATATAATAACAATACACCAAAAGCAACGGTGGCAATATTCAGTCCGAATATCTTTTTCAGCTGGACAAAAAGCCCTGCCATTTTGCCAGGTCTGTTTGGTTTCTTCTCGGACAAGCAGCTTCCCCCTTTGTTTTTGAGTCAGGCTCTAAATTTTTCATACCAAACAATTGTACCATTTTTTGGCCTTGAGCACAAGGAAAACAAGAAGAAAAGTCTGTGAACTGTAATTACAGGATACGAACATATTTTCAGAATATTTGTTTGCTTAATTAAGAAAAATATGGTATGATAGAAAAAAGTTGAACGAATTTCGGAGGAGAACTCTTATGACATATGGCAAGATCAGTAAAAAACAGCAGGAAATCTTAGAATACATAAAAAGTGAAATTCTGAACCGTGGTTTTCCACCTGCAGTGAGGGAAATCTGTGAAGCTGTAAATTTAAAGTCCACATCATCTGTACATGCCCATCTGGAAGCTCTGGAGAAGAACGGCTATATCCGTCGTGATGCTACCAAGCCAAGAGCCATTGAGATCATTGACGATAATTTTAATCTGGTGCGCCGGGAGGTGGTTAATGTTCCTCTTGTAGGTACAGTTGCTGCTGGTCAGCCTATCCTGGCGGTAGAGAATGTGGAGGGATATTTTCCTATTCCTTCAGAATTTATGCCGAACGAGCAGAGCTTTATGCTGAAGGTGAAAGGAGACAGCATGATCAATGCCGGAATCTTTGACGGGGATCAGGTTCTTGTGAAGCAGCAGCCTACTGCTTCCAATGGCGACATTGTAGTTGCCCTGGTAGAGGATTCCGCCACGGTTAAGACCTTTTACAAAGAGAAAGGCTATTACCGCCTTCAGCCGGAGAATGACACTATGGATCCAATCATCATTACAGGTGAGATCCAGATCCTTGGCAAGGTATTTGGCGTAATGCGTTTTTATCAGTAATTTTGAATACGAAAAAGCCGTGCAAGCATTGTCTGACCTCTTTGGGGAATTTTGCTTACACGGCTTTTAATCTGCAACAGAGCAAATGCTTCTGTTTGGCAGGTGGAACGCTATCTTTTTTGAACTTTTATTTCTCTAAAAACTCATCCATTTCCAACACTTTTCCATCTCTCCAGATTCTTTCCAGATCATAGAAAAGTCTGTTTTCTTCATCAAATACATGTACGATCACATCGCCGTAGTCCATAAGAATCCAGCTGGAATTACGGTTTCCCTCAATCTGCTTCGCTTCAAAACCTGCGCGTCCAAGCTGTTCTTCGACATTGTCTACGATTGCCTGAACCTGATTGGAATTTGTGCCGCTTGCGATTACGAAATAATCTGCGATCACGGAAACATTATGGATATCGATTACCTTGATATCCTGTCCTTTTTTATCATCAATTGCTTTGCAGGCAATCTGTGCCATCTTTTTTTCTGTGGTTACTGTACTCATTTTCATTTGCTCCTTTCTTTATGGATCAGCACCGGTAAATTATAATTCACCGGTGGACTTCGGAGTATTATTCTGTCAACAGGAACATGAACAGCTGCTAGTTATCCGCAGATACAGGACTACGTTTATTATGCAGCTCTTTATAATAAATATAAGCCTCTTTGGATGTAGGTTCAATATCTTCTGCTGAATCCTCTTCCAGATATTCAAGGGTATCTTTCAGAATTTCATACATACATTCATCCAGGTCTTCAAAAGCAATTTTGCGGATCTGGGGCAGACGGCTTGCTTTGTAGCGCATGGGCTCAATATAATCCGCAATATATATGATCTTTTCAAGAAGGCTCATTTCTTTTCTGCCAGTTGTATGGTAATTGATAGCAGAAAGGATTTCCTGATCCTCAATCCCATATTTTTCATGGGCAATATAGGCTCCTAATCTTGCATGAAGCAGGAATGGATGCTCTCTTTCAAAGTCAGAAACCGGAATATCATGCTCACTGCACATTTTTAATTTCTTTTTATTGGGAATGCACTTTGCACAGTCATGAAGAAGACCCGCTGCCTGTGCATCCTTTACATCATAACCATGAACCATAGCAAGACATGCACTGGTATACATAACTCCCATGGTATGCTGGAAACGATCTTCATCCAGATATTTGGAAAGTTTTTTCTCTATTTTAGCAAAATCATATTCTGCCATGGTCAGATTTCCTTCTTTCTGTAAATTCCATTCTCTTTCATATAAGAGATAACATTATCCGGAATATAGTATTTCAGACTTTTCTCTTCTGTTACCCATTGACGGATCTGATGACTGGATACGTCAATATTCATTGTGTCCAAAAGAATAAAATGGCCGTGATACTTTACAGAGAGACGCTGTATTTCCCTGTTTAGTTCATCAAAGGAAGCGTGATCGCGCACTGCAACAACAAGCGTACATGCAGCGCAGATACGGGCAGGTTCCCGCCATTCTTCAAAGGTAAACAGCGAATCGGCCCCAATGATAAAATAATAGTCTGTATCCGGATTTTGTTTTCTAAGCTCTTCCAGAGTGCGATAGGTATAGGTATACCCGGTTTCATGCATTTCTGCAAGAGATAGCTCAAAATGGGGATTATCTTCGATCGCCAGCCGTACCATATCTACCCGCTGGTCATCAGAAGCTCTTCCGGTCCGGTTACGCTTATGAGGCGGATTACCGGAAGGCATAAATAATACCTTGTCAAGGTGAAGCTGCTCATAGCTTTGTTCACCCAGGATCAGATGCCCCATATGGATGGGATCAAAGGTTCCCCCCATGATCCCGATTTTTTTATGATTATTTTGGAAGCTCAATTTTTTTCTTCTCTTTTTTGCCTTCACGGTATAATACGATCTTTTTACCGATTACCTGTACTACCTGTGAATGGGTACGCTCTGCAAGAACCTGTGCCATCTCTTTCGGATCTTCCAGACAGTTCTGAAGTACACTGATCTTGATCAGCTCTCTTGCTGCAAGTGCCTCGTCAACAGCTTTGGTGTTCTCTGGTGTAAGACCACCTTTACCAAGCTGGATGATTGCATCCATTTTCATTGCAAGGCTTTTTAAATATGCTCTTTGCTTACTTGTCATAATTTATCTCCTGATTTGCATATAGTGATGTTAAGGGCAAAAGATCTTTTGTCCCTGACTCGATGCCACGGATTGCTTTGCAGCTACGCTGTTTTCACAATCCCTCAAACATGTTATTTGTAATAGTCAAATTCAAATCCATACATGCGGACGGTATCACCTTCCTGGATGCCAGCTGCTTCCAGTTCTTCCAGGATACCACCTTCCTTTAAGAAACGTTGGAAGAAGGCAAATCCCTTCTCAGAATCAAGATTCGTATAGCCCAGCATTTTCTCAATACGTGGTCCTTCTACAACAAATACGGATGGGTCTTCTTCGTCAATTTCCACGGTGAATGGAAGGCTTTCATTTATCAGCATATCCTCTGGGAAAAATTCCTGTTCAAATACGATTGCCTTCTTCGGACAGCTGTCAAGAAGCTCTTTAATATGGAAAAGAAGCTCCCGCACGCCCTGTCCGGTAACGGCTGAAATGGGATATACTTTAATTCCTTTTGGCTCAAATTCTTTCCGAAGTTTATCTACAGGATTCTCCTCACCACCATCAAAAATACAGTCTACTTTATTGGCTGCAATTACCTGTGGACGGCTGGCAATCTCAGGATTGTATTCTTCCAGCTCTTTATTGATCTTGTATATATCATCAATGGGATCTCGACCCTCGGTAGAAGCCGCATCTACAATATGAACCAGAACTCTGGTACGCTCAATATGGCGCAGGAATTCATGACCAAGTCCCACACCCTCAGAAGCTCCCTCAATCAGTCCAGGGATATCTGCAATGATAAAACCGCCATTTTCAGTATCCACAACACCAAGATTGGGGCTTAAGGTTGTGAAATGGTAGTTGGCAATCTTAGGTTTTGCATTTGTGACACGGGAAAGAAAGGTGGATTTACCTACATTAGGAAAACCTACCAGACCTACGTCTGCGATCACCTTCAGCTCCAGGAGAACTTCCAGCTCCTGAAATGGCTGTCCTGGCTGTGCGTACTTTGGAACCTGCATGGTAGGTGTAGCGTAATGCTGATTTCCCTTACCACCGCGTCCTCCGCGCAAAACCACCTGACGGCGGTTATCACCAGACATATCTGCGATTACCTTACGGGACTGTGCGTCCATGATTACGGTACCTTCCGGTACTTTTAATATGATATCGTCGCCGTCGGCTCCGTGGCAGCGTTTTTTGCCGCCCTCCTGGCCATCCTGCGCTTTATATTTTCTTTTGTGGCGGTAGTCTCCGAGGGTATTCTGTCCCTCATCTACCTCAAAAATAACGTCTCCGCCCTTGCCGCCGTCGCCGCCATCCGGACCACCGTCAGGTACATATTTTTCCCTGCGGAAGCTTACATGGCCGTCGCCGCCCTTGCCAGAACGGATTATAATGGTAGCTCTGTCTGCGAACATAAATCTCCTTTACTTTATAAGAAAAGGCTCCAAACCTTTATAGATTTGAAGCCTCTTGCTCAACTAATTACTCTGCCTCTACTGGTACGATAGAAACCTGTTTCTTATCGCGGCCTTTTCTGGTGAATCTTACAACACCATCGGTCAGTGCAAATAATGTATAGTCTTTTCCGCATCCTACGTTCTCGCCTGCGTGAATCTTAGTTCCGCGCTGTCTGTAAAGGATGTTGCCGGCTTTAACAAACTGTCCGTCTGCTCTCTTCGCACCTAATCTCTTGGACTCGGAATCACGACCGTTCTTTGTGGAACCAACTCCTTTTTTATGTGCGAATAATTGAAGGTTCATCTTCATCATTGTTGTTACACCTCCTTGACTCTTACTGTCAAATATCGATTGTTATAACTATGCTCAATTTCTGTTAATCCGAGAATCAGGGAATCCATAAGGAGCTTCCCGCGCTCAGTGTTAGGATTTGTTTTAAAGTGGATGGATACATATCCGTCATCTTCGCCGACTTCGATCTGCTCATCTGTAAATTCATCAAGTGAATTCACTGTGGTGATGATCAAAGCGGATACAGCGGCACATACGATATCCTGCCCTTCTTCGGCATAGCCTGCATGTCCTTTGGACAGAAAATCCAGATAAGAGCCATTTCTCTTCTTAACTGTAATATTGATCATAACAGCACCTGATTAAGCGTTGATCTTTTCGATTTTAACTTTGGTGTACTGCTGTCTGTGACCGTTTTTCTTGTGATATCCAGTTTTTCTCTTGTACTTGTAAACGATGACTTTTTTAGCCTTTCCGTTCTCAACTACA
>JAQXQS010000106.1 GCA_029101305.1 Clostridia bacterium
AAAGATACGGCGGTCATACTGACGAGCTTTCATCATAATAGCAAAGTATGCCAACTGTGCTGCACGCTTATCAATATCCAGGCCAAACAGGTTGTTTTCAAGAATGGACTGTGCTGCATCCCTCTGTGTATAACCTTGAGATTCATAAATCTGCATCAGCACATCGAAGCAATAAACCAGAATATGACCGGAACCCATACAAGGGTCAATGACCTTAATATCTTCCGGGTTCAGATTGCGATATTCCGCACGAATCTGCTCCAGCTGTGCCTGCACACTTGCTTCCTGCTGGGCTTCTTCCAGATAGTATTTCCAGTTCTCTTTTAGGCTGTCGCTGGGATGACCTTCCACCCAAAGACGACCAAGGCTGTTTTCGACCATATAACGAACAATCCAGTCAGGTGTAAATAGCTGCGTTGCCGCAGGGATACGTTCCTTGGTAATCTTCACATTCTTCTTCAGCAAAGCAAAGGTCTCGTCTTTCGGCTCAATATTGTAATACTGGTACATCCAGCCGATGATCTCAACCTGACCTTCTTTTTCAATGTTGAAATCACCCTCAGGAATGTCATGCACAAGATGATAAACCACACCATCATTATCCGTGAAGGAGATGCTGAGAAGCAGTTCGGTGTAGTTATTGGTTTCCTCAAACAGTTCAGGAAGAATCTCATGGAGCTTGTTGCACTGCTTGATGAAAAGCATACGGAACAGCTCATCCAGCTTATTCTCATCCTTCAGCTGCATGATTCTGTCCTGTTCAGCCATCGTGAACTCCATATCGGTGTCGAAAGGAGTGGTCACGAAATCAGGCTCGTTCTTGGCAGGATTTTCGGAAGAAAGCACACGGATTCTGGAAGGAAGATACTCATTGACTTCCATGAATCGAATAGCAATCAGTCGGTTGAACCAAGTATAGGCAACTTCTTCGATAACTGCTTTGAAAGCAGTCTTATAATCGCTTGTACGTTCCTTTTCCTGAATGGCTCTGACAAGGGCGTTTCTCTGCTCGATATCAGCGCCGACGACCTGTGCGTAGTCCTTTGTGCCAATATCAAAGAACTGCAAATCCTTAGAGGACTGAGGAAGGGGCTGAGCAATGCCTTTCTCGCTCACGCCAATCAGTCCTGCTTTATATGTAATGTCGGCAATAAGCTTATTTCTCGCCCAGACCGCAAAATTTTTTATAGCTGTCTTATTCATTCGTTTTCACTCCAATCAATTTTCTGTTCTATACCTGTTCAACTTCATAAACTCGAACAATTTTCCCAATTCTTTCTTTAAGTTTCTCAACAACTGATTGACTTGTGTAAATAATTTCCTCGCGCAATTCATATTTCTGTTTAATTCTTTCATCAGCATTATATATTTCAAAAAAATCATATTGATATGCCATATACTCTTCAGGCAACATCTTTAAATCTATTACTGGCTTCGAATGTTCATAACGTTTACCATTTATGATGACATGCAGAGCAGACGAATATATTCTTTTTAGCTGTCCATAAATTGGTTCAAATAATCCATTTTCACAATCAATACATATCTCATCCGAAAAAATACCTTCATTTCGTAACAGGCTATCAATTTCTTTTGAGTTATTGATTTGTTTAATTATCTGTACAGGCTCAACAATTTCTTCCTCTTCCCATTCATTGCCGTACTTATCAGAATGATAACTGATCCCATCAATAATACTTCCGTATATCTCCCCATAGGCTTTAGTAAAAATATCTACAATGATATTATCAGCTATCCTGATTGGATCAATGCTATTATATGTGCTCACTATTTCATATAAATAATTGCACTTATTCTGTAACTCTTCCGGTAATCCATACTTATATGAAGCATTTGTTATTTCACCCAAAAAATCTGCTTTTATTTTTTCCAAAATAGTCCACTCAAATTTAGAATATCTTACAACTTCGTTGAGTAATGGCTGATATATATTATTTTTTCTTTCTATCGCCGACGAAGATTCCTTTTTCCCTTTAAATAATCCAGCGAACCATCCTCCTACACTGCCGACAACAAGCAGAATGATTCCCGCAATTACTTCGCCCCAAATGCTATCCCAATCCATATGTTTTCTACCTTTAAAATTCAATGTTAATAAGTATCCATTTACTCAATCAAAAGTCGTGTAATTCCAGCATTTTAGTAGCAAAATTGCTGGTTGATTGAGTAAATGATTGAGTAAATAATCTAATAAATTAAATTACTGGTTTACTTTTACTCAATACCCAATTTGCGTTTCTATGGTTTTCCGAATCAGTCTCTATAAAACCTTCTCTTCTCAAGGACTGCAAGAGGTTCTGCACTTTGTATTCTTTCTGTTTATCATTCATCGTATCTGGCAGCTTTTCCTTTAACAAAATCAAAAAATCCTTCTTTTTTCCTGTTTTATAAGTCTCTAGATAATTGAGAATCCACTTCTTATAAGCCTCATCCTCGAAGCCCCTGTTTTTTACATATTGTGCCTTTTCTTCGACACTGGCAGCCAATGAAGCAGAGATATAAATATTTGGCATGCTCCCTTCAATTACCTTGAGTTTTCGCAAATATTTCACGGCCTCTTTCGATATTGGCTCATGCTTCTGCACACGGTCCATCAGATAGACCGTTGTTAAATCATAGTCCGGATTTTTAAACAATACCTGTGTATAATTCTCATCCAGTACCTTCCCATATACTACTACACTCACCTGTCGTGGATTCGTCAGATCATAGCTTGGCAGAGGAAAGTACTTTTCCTGCTGTATACGAAAAACACGGCGAATTCCCATAGCTTGCGTATCTATCATATTGAATCTCACCATTGTTTCAGCCAGCAGCTGATTTCGGTAAAATGGTGGGTTAAAGCTTGGTTGCAATACCGGCTCGATGCTTCCCGGTAAAAACGATCCCGGATTCGTCAAAATAATCTGATCTTCAAACTCATTCAAATAGATACGTCCACCAATCGTATATTCCGAGTGTGCAATGCAATTGTTCATCAACTCCCTGAGCAGCCACATATCATATTGCTTTGTCTCTGTGGGGAACAGTGTAAGCTGATTCGGCATATACCGATATGTGAGATTACGTATTTTCCCAAAGATCCGATCACTCAAAGTAATGAATGGAATTTTGAAAATCTCATAATCCTGAATATCTTTTTTGGAATTGTACAATCTCCATGATGCTTCCGGGGCAGA
>JAQXQS010000107.1 GCA_029101305.1 Clostridia bacterium
GATTCCGGTCATCTGACAGATAAACCAGCCGTTCCAGTCTGTCGCGGGTGGAAATCTCCTGTGGATGGCGGATGTTGCTGTCATCCAGAACCATGGCATCAAATTCGTAGCCCTTCTCAAAGCTTCCAACTTTTCCGAAGAAAGAGCCGCCTCCGATGGTTGCCATATAGAAAGCTTCTTCCAGGGTGACAGGAGCCAGAGTCTGGTCCATCAGCCTCCAACGGAGCTTGGATACCTGGATGGCGTCTGCCATGGCGCGGAACATGGAAAGGGAAAAACCACCGGCAACATCAGTTCCAAGTCCTACGTGAAGCCCCATGTCAAGGTAACGACGGATAGGAGCAATTCCGGAGGCAATGTCGGTATTAGATTCCGGGCAGTGTGCGATATAAACACCCTGGTCTTTGATCATCTGGATCTCTTCGTCAGTAGAGTGGACGCAGTGCGCCATGATGGTAGGGCAGATATTTACGCTATCGGCAGGATTGCTAGAAGAAATCTGAGTCTGGTCTGGCATTTTGACTATATAGTTGTCTGTTTTATGTGTATTGTTGGTATTGCCAGTCTGCTTCGTCCCGAACAGTCCGAACATATCATAGGCATCCCCATAAAATCTGCTTGCCGGGCAAAGCCCTTTTACCCATGCAATTTCGCTAAAGTTTTCAGAAAGGTGAGACTGAACCGGCAGGTGATATTCCCGCTGGATTTTTCCAAGCTCACCCATCAGTTCGTCCGTGCAAGAGGGTGTGAAACGTGGTGTCAGGATCGGATATGTGTGGTTATAACGTTCTTTGATTTCTTCCAGCCACAGGCGGGTATCCTGTGCAGAAGCCTGTGCGCTTTCCTCCTGAAGCTCCGGAGAGCCATTGCGGTCCATATTTACTTTTCCAACCATAGTTGTCAGGCCACTTTCTTCCAGCATATCCATAAGAAGCTCCGTAGCCGGACGGTGTAAGGTGGCAAAAATGCAGGCCCTTGTGGTAAAGCTGTGCTTCAGGTCATCTACAAAAATGGAGTAGGCCTTTTTCGCATAGGCCAGATCTGCATACCGGGCTTCCTGCGGAAATGTAATGGTATTCAGCCAGTCCAAAAGCTCCAGATCCATACCAGTTCCACGGTAAGCGTACTGAGGTGCATGGAGATGAAGGTCGGTGAAGCCTGGAATAATCAGACGGTCACCCATATCTTCTACGGGAATGTCTTTATATTCCGCTGGAAGCTGGGAAAAAACGCCGGCACAGACACCATTTTCACAGATGACATAAGAATTCTCTGCGAAAACAAGTTCACGCTGATTTTTGCTGTAGCAGATAGTGCCTTTTAAAGCAAACAATTCTTTTTTCATATCAATCAACCCATCCTTTCAGAAAGTGTGCAGTGCAGGCATAAAAAAACTACCCTGGAAAAAGCTATACCTGCACATCTCTTTCGTATGCAGCTTATAGACAACTATTAGGGTAGCTGGTAGAAACGTCCAACCGGATTATGGACCTATATAAGCACTCGATATTTTCTGTTTTTATGCCTTTATTGTACATGGTAAGCTGCCTGGAAGCAAGAGGAAATTCACAAAACTTTTCCATTTTTTCATATCTTTATTGACCGATTTGTTATATAATGAAGTAAAATCGCGGAGCGATTTTACGCTACGCAAACGAAGTGAAACGGAGTTCGCGGTTCCCGTCGCGGAGCGATTTTACGCTACGCAAACGAAGTGAAACGGAGTTCGCGGTTCCCGTCGCGGAGCGAGATAAGGAGATTGACATCATATGAGTTACAGCTTCAAAGGTCGTGTAAGATACAGTGAAATTGGAGAAAATGGCTGCCTGACCCTTCCTGGAATCCAGGATTATTATCAGGACTGTTGTACCTTTCAGTCGGAGGAAATCGGGCAGGGAATGGAAGTGTTGGAGAAACGTCATAGGGCATGGGTGCTGTCCTCCTGGCAGATCGTAGTAAACCGTTATCCTAAATTAGGAGAAACTATTGTGGCAACTACAGCCCCCTATGGTTTTAAGGGCTTTCTTGGGATGAGAAACTTTACCCTGAAGACAGAAGAGGGAGAGATTTTATCCTATGCAAACAGTATCTGGACGAACATTGACACCCAGACGGGTCTTCCGGCAAGGCTGACCGATGAAGATGTGAGAGGATATGAACTGGATGAGAAGCTGGATATGGATTATGCTCCGCGTAAGATCACATTGCCGGAAGAGATGGCTAAGGAAGAGCCTTTTTCCATTCAGAAGCATCATCTGGACACCCACCATCATGTGAATAACTGCCAGTATATCCGCATGGCAGCAGATTATCTGCCAGCGGGGTTTGCGATTCATCAGATGAGAGCAGAGTATAAGAAACAGGCACTGTTGGGAGATGTTTTTTACCCATCAGTGAAATTGGAAGAGGGAAAAGTTACGGTTGCGCTTTCTACAGAAGAAGGTGCGCCATATGCAATTGTGGAGTTTATATGATGCCAGGGTCAAAAGGTCAGAAAGCTGTTCGTGCTTGCACGATAAAGCTTTTGACCTTGGGACCCGCCAAACATGAGAAAGTAGCGATTTACGCAGTAAATCAGCGGATTCCGAATGCCCCCGGATTGTGAGAGCAGCGTAGCTGCGGAACAATCCGTGGCATTGAGTTACGAATTAGTTTATGAAATCCCAAGAAAGCTGGTGAACCCATGGACATTCAGGTGCAACAGACTGAGAAACTGAAGAACAGGCAAAAGTATGCTTCTGCTATTTTGCAGAAGCTTCCGGCCATTAGCCGTGCTGGGAATGAAGAAGAACTGAATAAGACTGTGCAGGAAATGTTGTGCCTTATGGGAGAATATAGCGAGGCAAAATGCGTCTATATTTTTGAAAAAGAAAGCGAAGGCGTGTACAGGCATAGATATGAATGGTGTGCACCTGGTGTTTTGTCGAAAAGTTCTTATATGCCGTTGGTTACAAGGGCGGATATGCCGAAATGGAGCGGTATTTTTGACAGTGGGAAGCCATTGGTGATCGAAAATATGGAAGAAATATGGGAAGACATGCCGGCAGAATATGAAGCATTGAAATCCTGTGGAATACATTCTTCTATATTGACGCCTATGTATAATCAGAGTAAGCTGGCTGGCTTTATCGGGCTGGATAATCCATCCCCTGATATTTCTCCTCTTTTTATCCAGGAAATGGCATTTGTGGGAGAATATCTTAATGCCGCCAGACAAAACCTGCACATGCGGGATGCGTTGGAGAACCGTCTGCAGCAGAAAAATCAAGAGCAGGAGATCCTGAGCGTACTTTGTTCCGACAGTACTTCGGTTTTTAAGGTGGATCTGCTTGCGGACAGGGCGGAAACGGTGAAGTTGTCTAATGGTGCAAATGCATCACAGTTTATCTCTCTGGAAGACAGGCCATCTATCTGTTTTTCTGCTGCGATGAAAGAGTATTTTGAGCGCTACATAATTAAAGAAAGTATATCAGATTATCTGGAGACCTTCCGGCCGGAGAATCTGATTCGGGAACTGAAGAAACAGAGCCGGATAAGCCGCAGGTTCCAGACGACAAAGAATGCGCTGGGACAGCAGTATTTCGAGATTCGGGCTTCCCGGCTGAATTTTTCGGAAGGCAGATATCTGGCACTGGTAGATTTCCGTTATATTGATGAGATTGTCAATGAGGAGAAGAAGCACCAGCAGGAGCTGGAGAGTGCCCTGGAAGAAACGAGAATGGGCAGTGAGATTATTTCTGCTCTTGGCAAAATTTATTTCCGGATCTATCAGATCGATCTGGTGCGCTATTACTATGAAGAGATTGCTGGCGGAAGCTCCGAGCTGCGTCTGACCGGATGCCATGGAGATGCCAGTGTGCGGATGGCTCAGGATAACAGGGAACAGGTAGCAACGGAATACCAGGAGAAGGTTGCAGAATTTTTTGATCTTAGTACAGTTTCGGCCCGACTGAAGGACGAAGAGACCATTGCGGCAGAATATCAGGCGGCAGATGGTAACTGGCATCTGGCACGATTTATTGTACAAAAAAGAGATGAACTGGGAAAAGCTGTGCAGGTGCTTTTTGTAATCCGCCTTATCAGTGAGGAAAAAAGGCGTGAGAGATTCCTTATGGGTGAAGCGGCAGAAGCAAAGCGCGCAAGCGAAGCGAAATCCGAATTTTTGTCCAGAATGTCTCACGACATCAGAACCCCTATGAATGCAATCATGGGATTTGTCAATATTGCAAGGCACCATCTGGAGGAACCGAAAAAAATAGAGGACTGCCTGAATAAGATTCTGCTTAGCGGCGGAAATCTCCAACAGCTGATCGATGATGTACTGGATATTTCCAGGATTGAAAGCGGGGAGTTTAAGCTGGAGCAGAAACCTGTAAATATAGAAGCGAATTTTGAACTGTACCAGCAGACAATCAGCGGGATACTGGCGGAGAAAAAGCAACATTATATAAGCAGCAAGCATGGGATTTTACATAATATACTGTTGACAGATGAGCTGCGGCTGAGCCAGATTTATATTAATCTGTTGTCAAACGCAATCAAATATACACCAGAAAATGGCACCATACGGTTTGAATTGTATGAAGAGCCATCAGAGAATGCCGGTAAGGTAAGGCTGATCGGAATTGTCAGCGATAACGGCATTGGAATGGCGCCTGATTTTATGGAAAACATGTATACCGAATTTTCCCGTGCGGTTGATACCAGGGTGAATAAAGTCCGGGGCAGTGGCCTTGGGCTTGCCATTGTGAAAAAAATCGTGGATATGATGGGCGGAACCATTGAGGTGGAAAGTGAGCTACAAAAGGGAACGTCTTTCCGGGTGACTCTTGAGCTTTCCTATGTGGAAGAAGCGGCTGCAGAGCCGGATTATGCAGGGCAGATGGCAGACGGAAAGCTTCCAGACAGGGAAATCCATCTCCTTGTAGCAGAGGATAATGATCTGAACCATGAGATTTTGATGGAACAGCTTGCCATGTATGGAATTTCCTGTGAACGGGCTGCTGACGGACTGGAATGTGTGGAGAAATTCGAGGCGTCAGAGATGGGCCGGTATGACGGAATTCTTATGGATATGCAGATGCCTGTGATGAATGGCCTGAAGGCGACACGGGTGATAAGAAACTTAAATCATCCCCTGGCGAAGACGATTCCTGTGATCGCGCTGACAGCAAATGCCTATGAGAGCGATGTGAAGAAATGCCTGGAGGCCGGGATGAACGCGCACCTGGCGAAGCCAATCCAGGTGGAAGCGGTGATACAGACCCTGGCAGAGTTTATAGATAAAAAGTAGTTGGAAGATGATGCTTTGAAAGCATGATGATGTCTGCGTTAGCAGACATGTCCGTTTAGTGATAGAAAGGGTGGGTTACATAATGAAAATTGGAATTCTTGGAGCCGGTGGAATTGCGGTTCAGATGGCGAAGACAGTAGCCGGAATGGATGATGTAGAAAATTATGCAGTAGCAGCAAGGAGTCTGGAAAGGGCCCAGGCTTTCGCAGAGAAACATGGTATTTTCAGAGCCTATGGTTCTTATGAGGAAATGCTGGCGGATCCCCAGATTGATCTGGTATACATTGCAACACCTCATTCCCATCATTACCTTCATGCGAAGATGTGCCTGGAAGCTGGGAAAAATGTGCTTTGCGAAAAAGCTTTTACTGTAAATGCAGACCAGGCCAGAAAGCTTTTTGCCCTGGCGAAGGAGAAAAATCTGTTGATCACAGAGGCAATCTGGACCAGATATATGCCATCCAGGAAGATGATCAATGATATCATTGCAAGCGGTGTGATCGGGGATGTGACAGCAGTTACTGCTAATCTGAATTATGCCATCAGTAATGTAGAGCGTATCCGTAAGCCAGAGCTGGCCGGAGGTGCGCTGTTGGATGTAGGTGTGTATACGATTAATTTTGCCAGCATGGTTCTTGGAGATAAGCTGAAGGATGTGCAGGCGACCGCTATTTTCCGCGACGGAGTAGATATGCTGGATACGATCGCGATGGTTTTTGAAGGTGACCGTATGGCGACTTTACAGTGCGGTGCACGGGAAATATCTGACCGGGTGGGCAGCATCTTTGGAACAAAAGGTTGTATTCAGGTGCAGAATATTAACAATCCGGAAAAAATCACTGTGTTTGACCAGAATCATCAGGAGGTGGCATCCTATCTGCCGCCAGAGCAGATCACAGGTTACGAATATGAGGTGGAGGCTTGTGCCAGAGCCCTTGCAGAAGGGGCAAAGGAATGCCCGGAAATGCCCCATGCTGAGACAATAAGAGTGATGGAGATCATGGATGGAATCCGGAAATCCTGGGGATATGAGATTCCGTTGTATGAATAATGAGTTGTGATTCCTGTGCATTGCGAAGAGGTTACGGTACATGGTGTGAACAGTAACATCAATAATGAACGTTTGTGAAAAAGATAAGATACAAGTAGAATTTTACATGTAAAAAAGGAGGATACAGTTATGCTTGAAAAATTAAAAGAGGAAGTTTACAAGGCAAATATGGACTTGCCGAAATATGGTCTGGTTACTTTCACCTGGGGAAATGTAAGTGGAATCGACCGTGAGAAAGGGCTTTTCGTAATCAAACCAAGTGGTGTAGAGTATGATAAACTGACACCAGAGGATATGGTAGTCGTAGACCTGGAGGGCAACAAGGTCGAAGGAAAATATAATCCTTCCTCTGACACACCTACTCATGTGGTTCTGTACAATTCATTCCCGAAGATTGGCGGAATCGTACATACCCATTCTTCCTGGGCTACCAG
This sequence comes from Clostridia bacterium, assembly GCA_029101305.1. Taxonomy (GTDB): domain Bacteria; phylum Bacillota; class Clostridia; order Lachnospirales; family Lachnospiraceae; genus Blautia_A. The sequence goes on from JAQXQS010000107.1 coordinate 6,779, forward strand.
CTGGGCGCAGGCAGGACGCGCAATTCCATGCTATGGAACCACTCATGCGGACTATATCTATGGTGAAGTTCCATGTGTCCGTAATCTGGATAAGGGCGAGATTGAGGAAGCTTATGAGAGAAATACCGGTATCCTGATCGCAGATTATTTCAAAAAGAGAGATTATGAGGCTGTTCCGGCGGTTCTCTGCAAGAATCATGGACCTTTCACATGGGGCAAGGATGCTCATGAAGCAGTACATAATGCAGTAGTTCTGGAAGAGGTTGCCAAGATGGCATCCCGTTGCGAATTGATCAATCCGAACGTGAAGCCTGCACCGCAGGAGCTTCAGGATAAGCATTATTATAGAAAGCATGGTGCGAATGCTTATTATGGACAGGGGAAACTGGAGTAAATCGCAGCAGAAACTGGAGTAAAAAACAAAACAGTCAGAATAAAAAATAGGAAACCAAATCAAAAATTCCTCTCCTTGTTGGATCCAAACCCAGGATTTATAATAATTATGGGGCAAAGTCTTTTTCGAAAAGATGCTATAGTGAACGAAAACAAGAAGGGGGATTTTTTATGCTATGTTTAAAGGTTGCAGATAAAGATGGAAAAAATATTGCAGTAGCACATGGAGAAACGGAGGTTTATCTAGCTTTAAACCACCAGTATCAAGAGGGAGACACTGTCATTCTGGAAACAGAAGAAGGCAGTCATCATGTATGGCTTCAGGTGGATGATGCACTGGGAAAATCCCTGGTATATACAACTGGCTGGGTAACCTATCGCATTCCTTTTGGAGAGAAGAAAATCTGTTATTCGCCAAAAGCGTTTTCCGGTGAGAAGCATCTGATTTCAGCCAGAATTGCCTGGCCTTTTGAAGTGACGGCTTATCGGAATCTGGCCTTGAATGTAAATGACCAGCACGAGGATGCAAACTGTTATCCTCACGCAAGCGCCAATGTAGAAACCAGAGATGAGTCTGTTTTTATTGCCAGAAATACCATTGATGGTATGACTGCAAATGGCTGTCACGGTGAGTGGCCATACGGTTCCTGGGGCGTTGTCAGCGAGGAAGACTGCAAGATGAAACTGGATTTTGGACGTACCGTATGTGTGGACCGGATTGTGCTTTACACCAGGGCAGATTTTCCACATGACAGTTGGTGGACCAGTATGAAAGTGGTGTTTAGTGATGGCAGTGATCTGAAACTGGATATGAAAAAGAGTAATGAGGCTCAGATGTTTTCTTTTGAATCGAAACAAATCAAATGGTTGGAGCTGTGCGAGCTTGAAAAAGCAGAGGATGCTTCTCCGTTTCCGGCATTGATGCAGATTGAGGTGTATGGGGTGGATGCTAGTGCGGAATAAGAGCTTTTAAATAAAAGATATAAAAGAGAGGCTGACGCATTAAGGTTAAGTAACTTTTGATGCGGCAGCCTTATTGACTATTTCATGTATTCAATCTCCACAGGTTTCACACCTGTAAGCTCTACACTTCTTTCATCCGGCTGACTGCAGCCAACATAAATCCTGAAGTGAGAACCATCTTCTCTTCGAACTCCATTTTCATCTACAACAGTAAATGCTCTTGGGGCAATGGAAAGGGTGACAACTTTTGTTTCGCCTGCGTCCAGGAAAACCGAAGTAAAAGCAACAAGCTCTGGATTTCTTACGGCCAGTGGAGAATCGGTATTTTTCAGATATACCTGAACGACTTCTCGGGTGGCAATCTGTCCCTGGTTGGTAACCGTGGCGGTGATTGTTACTTTTGCTGACTGGCTGTCTGCAATGGCTTCGGATGCAGACTTCTGTGCAACCGCATCCGTCACTACAACCTTCCCATAAGTCAGTCCATATCCAAATGGGAACTGCGCCTTATTTTCCATGTAGCGGTAGGTACGGCCCTTCATTGCGTAATCTGTGAAATCAGGAAGCTCTTCCAGTGTTTCATAGAAGGTTACCGGGAGCTTGCCAGATGGGGAAACATCACCGAACAATACTCTGGCAGCTGCTTTTCCACCTTCAGTACCTGGGTACCACAGAACCATCACTGCGTCGAAATGCTCTGCGGCATAGGAAAGATCAATGTCGCTTCCTGCCATCAGGCAAAGAACAATCGGTTTGCCGGACGCTGCCATTGCTTCCATAAGATCCAGCTGGACCTGCGGCAGCTTCAAGGTCTCTTTATCACCAGAAGCGTAGCTGTTTCCGGTATCCCCTTCCTCGCCCTCCAGCGTCTCGTCAAGTCCTACACAGAGGATTACCACATCACTGTTTGCGGCAACGATCTTGGCCTCAGCCAGTCGGTCCTGGGTAAGTGCCAGATGCTCAGTGCGGTCGCGGAAAAGATCACAGCCCACGGAAGCAAGCACCCGGACATCGCTTCCGGCAGCGCTAAGATAATCCTGAATGCCTTCCTGAATCGTGCAGTAGCGGGATGCGGTACCATGATAGTTTCCTACCAGTGCTGCGCGGCTGTCTGCATTTGGCCCAACGATTCCGATGGTTTTGATCATTTCTTTTTGTAATGGAAGGATTCCGTTATTTTTCAGAAGTACGAAACTTTCTTCTGCTGCTTTTCTGGACAGTGCCAGATGGGCAGGGGATTCTACCTCGGAATATGGAATCTTGTCATATTCGGTTTCTTCAAATAATCCCAGCATATATCTGGTTGTGAAAAGACGGATCGCAGATTCTGTGATAGTCTCTTCTGAAATCAACCCTTTTTCATAAGCTTTCAAAATATGAAGATAAGTGTTTCCGCAGTTCAGGTCACATCCGTTATTCAGAGCCAGGGCAGCAGATTCTGCAGGAGTGCTGGTTACCATATGGTGTTCATGGAAATCCTTGATTGCCCAGCAGTCGGAAACGAAATATCCCTGGAATCCCCAGTCACCGCGGAGTTTTTTCTGAAGAGTAGGACTTCCGCAGCAGGGTTCTCCGTTTGTGCGGTTGTAAGCACCCATGAAGCCCTCTACATCAGCTTCTTTTGTCAGGGCTTCGAATGCTGGTAAATAGGTTTCCTCCATATCTTTCTGGGAAACAACTGCGTCAAATTCATGGCGGATGGCTTCCGGACCGGAGTGGACTGCGAAATGCTTGGCGCAGGCAGCGGCTTTCATAATTTCACCGTCTCCCTGGATGCCTTTTACAAAGGCAACGCCCAGTTCTTTGGTAAGATAAGGATCTTCGCCGTAGGTTTCATGTCCACGTCCCCATCTGGGATCACGGAAAATATTGACATTTGGGGACCAGAAGGTAAGGCCCTTATAAATGTCCCGGTCTTCTTCCTGGGAATAGGCGTTATATTTGGCGCGCCCTTCTGTAGCGGTAACATCAGCAATCTCACCCAGAAGTGCAGTGTCAAAGGTGGCACCAAGGCCGATTGCCTGTGGAAAAACAGTGGCCTGTCCGGCACGGGCGACTCCGTGGAGACCTTCGTTCCACCAGTTATAAGCTGGGATGCCCAGTCGCTTGATCGCCGGAGCGTCATAACGCAGCTGGCTTGCTTTTTCTTCCAAAGTCATCTGATTGACCAGTTTGGTCGCTTTTTTTCTAGCCTCTTCTCTATTCATAATGTTTCTCCTGTTGTTGTCATAAATTCGTGGTGACTATAAAACACAATGTTAAATCGGGGTATATAAACTCTGTGACCTGCATAAATACAGGTCACAAGGTTTAGTAAATGAAAAGGTTTCAATGTTATGTATCATCCTTTGACAGCACCAGTGGTAAGACCTTCCACGATCTGGTTGCTGAACAATGAGTAAACCAGAATGGTAGGCGCGATCGCGATGATGATGGCGGCAAACATCTGTACATAGTTTGTTGCGTAAGGACCTACGAAATAGGTCAGGGTAACTGGCAGCGTCTTTTTCATAGGATCGGAAATAAATACCATTGCCAGAAGCAGCTCGTTCCAGTTATTGATGAAGGTCATCAGACCGGATACGAAGAAGCCGGTTCTGCAAAGAGGCAGTGCGATTTTGAAAAAGCAGCCATAGATTCCACAGCCATCAATGGCAGCAGCCTCGAACATTTCACCTGGCATGGAACGGAAGAAACCAGTCAGCAGGAAAATGGTCATTGGCAGGGAGAATGTGATGTATGGAATCATCAGTCCGCCCTGGGAGTTTGTGAGCCCAAGCTTTGCAAAACGTACAAACAGTGGAATCAGAACACAATGTACAGGAACCATCATTCCGATGAGGAAGAAGGTATGCATAAATTCGGATAATTTCCAGCGCATTCTTGCGATGGCGAAAGCTGCCATTGCGCCAAAGAACAGGCTGACAACAAGTGTAACACCACAGACAAGAACGGAGTTTACAAGTGCGGTTCCAAGTTTTCCCATCTGCCAAGCCTGCTGATAGTTTTCAAAATGGAACACATCTGGCAGGGAAAAAGGTGCTGCCATAACGCCTGCATTGTCTTTCAGGGATACAGATAACATCCACAGAAGTGGTGCCAGATAAACAACTGCCAGAATTACCAGCAGGATATAAACGACTACGATTACCGGTTTGACCGGCTTCTTTGCAGCTTTTACTTTTACGTTGCTCATTTTTCCACCTCCTTATGATTCGTAAGTTTCTACTTTGATGACTTTTTTTACCAGAAGGGTTACCAGCAGACAGAGAACCAGCAGAACTACGGAAATAGCGCTGGCATAGCCGTATTTAAAATAGTTGAAGCCTTCTGCATAAAGTTCAGTTGCAAGGACCTCTGTTCTGTGGTTCGGTCCGCCCTGGGTCATGTTGTAAACCAGGTCGAAGAATTTCAGGGAACCAATACAGTTCAGAGAAAGGGAAGTAATCATCATTGGTCTGATCAGCGGAAGGGTAATGTAGCGGAATGCTTTTACCTTTGACGCACCGTCTATATAGGAAGCTTCATAAATGTCACGGGAAATTCCGGTGATCTGTGCCATATAAAGCATCATGTTCTGACCAAGGTACTGCCACAGGGCAACAAATGCGATAACCCACATGGGAAGTACAATAAATCCGGTAGAGTCCATCAGCCACAGAGGTCCTTCAATGCCGAATTTGGCAAGAAGATTGTTGATACCGATTCTCGGATTGAAAAGGAAGGACCAGAGAAGTCCAAGTGCTGCGGAGGAAAGTACGCATGGAAGATAATAAATGTTCTTGAAAATGTTGCGGCCTTTCGGGATGTTGGTGAGCATAACAGCAAGTAAAAGACCGAAGATCTGCTGTGTGACTGCTGAAAAGATCATGAAAAAGATGGAGTTTTTCAGGGCAATACGGAATGTGGCGTCACCGAAAAACAGTTTCTTATAGTTTTTTAATCCCACAAATTCAGGGGGTGTAAGTGCTGCGTAATCGCAGAATGAGTAGTAAACCATCTGTACTGTCGGGATGATCAGGACCAGAAGGAACATGATCAGCGCCGGGGCGATAAATACGAAAATGGCTTTTTTGTCGCGCAGAATTTTATCCATAATATCTCCTTCCGTCGAATGTTGCTGAAACCGGTCTGGGTTTCAGGAAAATATAGTGTTGTTAAAGAGTAAGCTTGCTCTTTTGAGTAAAAAGACTGCCGCGGAACATGCCTCAGTCCGTTCCGCGGCAGCCATGTGCCTGGGTTTATAACTTATTTTTTATAAGGGAGGATTTATTCCCAAACGTTCTCCTCATAGAATGTCTGTACAGTCTGGAATGCTTCTTCTGGTGTCTGGTTGCCAAGGAAGATATCAACCATTGCGTTATCGAAGCAGTCACCAGCTTCTACAGATGCAAGGGACTCATTGTAGAATCCGAATGTACCGGTTGCCTTTGCCATGATATCCTGAACGTATTTCAGCTGTGCAGGAGCTTTGTCATAGTCGATTTCAAGGTCTTTGATGATTGGGAATTTGCCGCCGACTTCTGCTGTGTATTTCTGAGCTGTCTCGTCTGTGAACATTTTCATAAGAGCGATAGCTGCGTCCTGATGCTCTGTTGTGGAGCTCATCAGAAGGTTATCAGTCTTAACAATCATACGGTTCGGGTCGTTAGCACCGTCGATTCCAGGGAACTGGAAGACACCACATTTGGACTCGAAGTCTGGATTGCTGCCGTTGATCTGTGCGATTGCCCAGGAACCCTGAACCAGCATAGCTGCCTCGCCGTTATAGAAAGCTGCTGTAGCCTGGTCGTTGGAATCTCCGGCTGCTGTAGCCTGGAAGTACTGGGACAGTTCTTTTAATTTATTACCTGCTTCGATGCAGTTGTCATCGGTCCAGTTAGCAGTGTGATCTGCGATAGCTGCAAGGTCAACGCCCTGGCGGTCACATAAGTAACCGGCGATCATGGATAAGCACCATGCGGTACCAGCGGAGCAGGAGATTGGTGTGTAGCCGGCATCCTGAAGCTTCTGGCATGCAGCAATCAGTTCATCGTATGTGGTAGGAACTTCTACGCCAGCATCTGCGAACATCTCGGTGTTGTAGTAAACGCAGGCTGCTGCGAAGTTGGTAGGAACTGCCATGATCTTTCCGTCATAAGTCATTCTTTCGAAAATACCATCTGTAAAGGATGCGTACCAGTCAGCTTCCTGATTCTCAAGGATATCGGTAAGGTCAGCTGCTGCACCTGCATTTACATATACGTCCATGTTCGGACCAGGGTTGCAGATGTAAACATCCGGTGTCTGTCCTGCTGCGATCAGTGCGTTCAGCTTGCCATCATACTCTTCCAGGTTGGTGGTGATCGGAGTTACGTGATATTTGCCATCGTACTCTTCATTGAAACGATCAATGACTTCTTTGTAACCTTTGGAAATAAGATCTTCCGTAGCTTCCAGGTCATCCCAGAACATCCATGTGATTTCTTCTACGTCATCTGCGTAAACCGGTACAGATGTAGCCAGTGTTCCAGCTGCCATTGCTGCAGCTACTAATATTGAAAGTGCGCGTTTCTTGTTCATATTGAACCTCCTTTTAAAAAAATTATATCTCGTATTTGGTAATTCTTACTATAGCAGAGATATGCATGTATTTCTTTCTAATTCTTGTTATGTAACTATCAATTGTTGCTATTTGAAATGGTATAAAAACAAGTATATGTCAAAATTAATAAGTCCAACTGATAAAAATTATGCAATATAAACAAAAACAAACGATACATATTTCGGCATAAAATATAATTTTGCATATATATTGATAAAAAAAGCAACATTTGATACAATACAAACATATTAGAAAACGCAATATTTGAGAGCTAAATGACAACATTTAATACTGGCTGTCGGAAAATGATATATGTCGGGAAAATTCAGACACGCTCTGGCAGAAAAGGGTGAAACGCAGGAGGATTATAATAAGAATATACAGGGAAGGAGCATGGGGAGATGATACATAAGCTTAGTGGAATACATGAAACAGTAGATTTCCGGGAGGATGAGCAGGTTTGTCTCTATTATAATGATGAATATGAGAATTATCCGCCACACTGGCATACCTCCTTCGAGGTACTTATGCCAATCGTAAATGGCTATAAGGCGTTGTGCGGTGGAAAGGAATATAATCTGCGGGAAGGGGATGTGCTGATCATTGGTCCGTGTATGCTTCATGAGCTTTTTGCTCCGGAAAGTGGAGAACGGATTATTTTCCAGCCGTGCCTGAACAATATTTCCACTAAGGAGCTGAATTTGCTTACTATGATCATAAACCCGGCTACTTTGATCACACCGGAGGGGTATCCGCAGATTTATGAAAAAGTAAAAAAGCTTATGCTGGAAATCAAAGAGGAATATTTCGGTGACTCTCCTTATCTGGAAACCATGATTATTTCGAAGTTCCTTGAGATTCTTACATGTGTGGGGAGACAGCGTGTAAATGCACATACTGTAGCGGGACAGCAGAAAGAAAATGGAGCAAACAGCAGGCAAAAGGAATATGTGGAGAAGTTTATCCTGGTTACAGATTATATTAACAATCATTTTGCGGAAGATCTGAGTCTGGAAGGAGTAGCGTCACAGGCTGGGTTCAGCAAGTATCACTTCTCCAGGCTGTTTAAGCAGTATACAGATTCTACCTTTTATAAGTATCTGAACCAGAAAAGAATTGAATTTGCGAAGACACTGCTGCAGGATCCAGGGGTGAGTGTGACGGAGGTGGCGTTTAAATCGGGGTTTTCCAGCCTGTCGGCATTTCTTCGGATGTTTAAGCTGATGAATAACTGCACGCCCACGGAGTTCAGGGAGATGTATGACAGGACGAAAATGGGGAATTAATACCTCATTCGACCGGTAACTGTACTGAATGGAGTACTGGAACCTGTTTGAAATAGCAGGTATCAATTTTATTAAGGTATTGATTTCTTATAAGAAGAAAATTATTATGATATTAGAGCCTGTTTGAAAAACATTATTGCGATCTACACGCCCAAATTGTGACGCACATCCTGCAGAAAGCTTTTTTAAACATGCTTTAGAGGACAAGATAGTTATTCCTTACATTATAAAATGAACGAAACATATACAACAGGAGGTTCACGAAATGATTCACGAAAAAATAGAGATTCAATTAAAAAATTCTGAGTTTAAAGCAAATTTATTTACATATTTCCTGGATAATTCCCTTGAGATCGATCCAGAGAGAAAGAGGCCGGTTGTACTGATCTGTCCAGGTGGCGGTTATGTAATGACCTCTGATAGAGAAGCAGAGGCACTTGCTGTCAGATTTATGGCGATGGGATATCATGCAGCGATCTTACGTTACAGTACGGCTCCTGCACGTTTCCCAGAGGCACTTCTGCAGCTGGCTACAGCTGTTGCGATGCTTCGCGAAAATGCAGAAAAATGGCATATTGATACAGAGAAAATCGTAGTCCAGGGATCTTCTGCCGGAGGACATCTGGCAGCAAGCCTTGGTGTATTCTGGAATAAACCGTTTGTGGCAGAAGCGCTGGGGATAGCCTCTGAAAAATTCCGTCCGAATGGTCTTATGCTCAGCTATCCGGTAATCACTTCCGGAGAAAAGGCACATCAGGGATCTTTTGAAAATGTTCTGGGTGAAGAGTACACAGATGAAAAGAAACGGAAATTCCTGTCTCTGGAATACAACGTCACGAAGGATACACCGCCGACATTCTTGTGGCATACAGCACCGGACGATACCGTTCCGGTAGAAAATTCCCTGCTGTTTTTCCAGGCACTCCACGCCCTGGATATTCCGGCAGAATTACATATTTATCCGGTGGGCGGTCATGGTCTGGGACTGGCCACAGCAGAAACTGCATGCCCGAACGGGTATGGAATCCAGGCAGAATGTGAGAGCTGGATACAGCTTGCTGGTGATTGGATGAAGCATCTGTTCGAAGCAAAGGAAGTCAGAAAGGCACCTTGGGAATAAAAAGACGGGGTGTTGGTGCAAATAACAGATGGCATGATTGTAACACAGAACCAAAGTATTGCCTTCTGTGTACGGATAGATAAAATCAGGGAGTACAGTATTGTGGTTATCACAGCTGTATTCCCTGATTTGTTTAGGAAAATTATGAGATATTCAGTTCCGGCGGTTCATCCATGGTATCGGAAACGTATTTTCCATTCTTCTTGCGCTGGCGGACACATTCGGTAAGCAGATACTCGATCTGCCCGTTTACGGAGCGGAAATCATCCTCCGCCCAGGCTGCGATCTGGTCATAAAGCTTGGCAGAAAGCCTGAGTGGAATCTGTTTCTTAGGCCGGGTATCTTTGTTCTCAGCCATTAGTACAGACTGCCGGAATTAACCACCGGCTGGGCATCGTGATTGCCGCACAGCACTACGAGAAGATTGGAAACCATGGCAGCCTTCCGCTCCTCGTCAAGCTCAACCACATTGTTTTCATTTAACCGCTCTAATGCCATTTCTACCATACCAACAGCACCGTCTACGATCATCTTTCTTGCATCGATGATAGCAGAAGCCTGCTGTCTCTGCAGCATAACCGCTGCAATTTCAGGCGCATAAGCAAGATAAGTAATACGTGCTTCGATAATTTCCAGACCAGCCTCGGCAACCTTTTGCTGAATCTCATCGCGGATACGTCCGGCTACGATCTCGCTGGAGCCACGGAGACTTCCCTCATCTGCAACTCCGTCACCTGTAGTGTCCACATTTGGCGCTACATCATAAGGATAGATGCGGACAATATTTCGAAGGGCACTGTCACACTGTAAGGAAAGATATTCCTTATAATTGTCTACATTGAAAACTGCTTTCGCTGTATCAGTAACGCGCCACATAACTGCGATTCCGATCTCTACAGGATTACCCAGGCAGTCGTTGATCTTCTGACGGTTGTTATTCAGGGTCATGATCTTTAGGGAAATCTTTTTGTTTACATAAGTAGAGCTGGCAGAAGCGGCTGTTCCTGTGGTAGCCAGTGTGAAAACGGACTTGGCAGCATTTCCACCGTCTACGTCACCGCTCTGGTTCAGTTTCGTTTTCGCAGCGGGGTTTACAGCGGTGCAAAATGGATTTACCCAATAGAAGCCATCATTCTTCAAGGTTCCCACATACTTACCAAACAAAGTGAGTACAAGTGCTTCCTGCGGCTTCAGTACCTTCAGACCCAGAAATGGGATCCATCCAAGGGCAAGCCATATAATGCCGATAACTGCCAGAGCGGGAATCCATGCAAAAACAGCAAATACCACGGCAAGCGCAGCCACTGCATAAAGTAAAATAAACAGCACCATCATTCCCATACCATTTTTCTTGTTGTCCAAAACTTTTTCTTTCATAGCAATCCTCCTGACAATGAAAAATACCTTTTACGAGATACAAATATGATATCATTTAGATATCAAAATGTCAATGCATACAAGAGAGCTATAGAAAATTTTTCGTTTTTTTCCAGGTAAACAAATCGTCGATTGACGAAAATCCACATTTCAGTGTATATAAGAGAGTAACGTAAAAGAATTATGGAGGATATCATATAGTGGACGCAAAAAGGTTTGGGGCATTTATTTCGGAAAGAAGAAAAACGCAGCATATGACGCAGGCTGACCTTGCCGGAAAAATCGGAGTGACGGATAAGGCGGTCAGCCGTTGGGAGCGGGGACTTGGATTTCCTGACATTAATACAATGGAGCCATTGGCAGATGCACTGGGGATATCACTTTTGGAACTGATGAGATCAGAGGTGCAGATAACCGAAGGGACTGGTGTGAAAAAAGATGAGGTAGCAGAAAAAGATGAGACAGTAGAAATGGGTGGAACAGCAGAAAGAAACGAGATGGCAGAAAAGAGAGAGAAAGCGGAAAAAAAATACACGTCTGCAGAGGTGACCGAGATGATGCAATCGATGGAAGAAATACGAAAACAGCAACAGCATCAGGATAAAATCGCAGGCTATCTTGTGATACCGGTAATCCTGATCATTGTGGCTGTGTTTAAATTCTCTGGTCATGCAAACCTTGGTGGTGCGTTATTTGCCGGGCTTTTGGGCGCGGGAGCTGCTGTGAGTGGATATTATCTGTGGGTGAATCGGGAAGATAAGGAAAGCAGAAGAATTTATGGATTTTTTACAATCGTTCTGACTGGCATATTTTTTACAATATGTTCTTTCCTGGTTCCTGACGGATTCTGGGAACAACATAGACAGGAAGCAAGTCTCATCACATGTCTGGTGAATCTGGCGATTGTCATATACGCATTTGGATTTGCTGTAAAGAGAATGTGCAAGGGCAAAAAGAGCCCGGTACTTATTGCTGTTGTGGCGGTCCTGGAGATTTTGATAACTGCGTGGATTTTACAGGGCTTTGCAGCCAGATCCATAGAAAATGCCATGGGAACCAGCAAGGGAGATGTGGCAGAACAGTACGCAACACAGCTGTTGCTCAATGAAAAAAATCTTGAAGAAGACTGGATACGGGGATATAGTTATGTTCAGATTGATTTGCATCCGGATATCTATCGTGTAGGTTTTTCTTATTATGCAGATCAAAAAGATGCAGAAGCGGGAAAAGAAAGCATATATGGCTATGATATTCAGGTGGATTCTGATTATAAAATTACGATAAAAGAAGGAAGTTCTGCAATTGGAATGGATTTGTGGAGTGAAAAAATAGAAGGGTAAATCGTATTTGAAAAAACGGGAGAAAAGAACATGAAAGTAGTAATTGCAATTGATTCATTCAAAGGGAGCATGAGTTCTATAGAAGCGGGTGAAGCTGCCGCAGCAGGTATTCGGAAAGTATATCCGGAAGTCAAGACCAAGGTTTATCCGCTTGCAGATGGTGGGGAAGGGACAGTACGGGCACTGGCCCAGGGACTTGGGGGAAGCCTGGAAAATATAACAGTTATCGGTCCGCTTGGAAAAACGGTTGACTGCGAATATGCAATTTTGGAGAAACGTAATATAGGCGGTTCTGGTAGAATTGATTTCGTGGGGAAAGAGATGATGGCTGTTTCAGAGAATGCTTCCGTAGTAGAAAATACTTCTATAATAGAAAGTAAACGTGGCTACAAGAACGAGGAAAAGTGCGGGAAGACTGCCATTATAGAAATGGCTGGTGCAGCTGGAATTACGCTGGTTCCACCTGAACTTCGGAATCCTATGAACACTACAACCTATGGTGTTGGAGAGGTTATAAAAGACGCCATTTCCAAAGGCTGCCGGAATTTTATCATTGGAATCGGAGGCAGCGCCACGAATGATGGCGGAATTGGTATGCTTCAGGCTTTGGGAGGAGAATTTTTGGATAAAAGTGGAAAACAGGTGCCATTTGGAGCAGAAGGTGTGGAAAAGCTTGATTCCATCAGTTGCGAAAATTTGCTTCCGGAATTAAAAGAATGCAGTTTCCGCATTGCCTGTGATGTGGACAACCCTTTATATGGGGAAAAAGGCTGCAGCTGTATCTTCGGTCCCCAGAAAGGCGCAACACCAGAAATGGCGGAGCAGATGGACGGGTGGATGGAAAGATACGCAAAGATAACAGAAGAATATTTTGCGGATCCAAAAACTAAATTGGGAAAATTTAATTATGATCCAAACTACCCAGGCTGCGGAGCAGCCGGAGGCCTTGGCTTTGCCTTCCGTACTTTTCTGCGTGGAAAACTGGAACCAGGCATAAATATTGTCCTGGAAGAAATCGGCATAGAAGACCAGATAAAAAATGCAGACATTATAATCACCGGTGAAGGTCGTCTGGACGGTCAGACCGTTATGGGAAAAGCCCCCATCGGAGTTGCCAGACTGGCAAAGAAATATGGAAAGCCAGTGCTTGCCTTTTCCGGTTCGGTCACTGAAGATGCTGCCGCCTGTAACGAAGCTGGAATCGATGCCTTTTTCCCAATCCTTCGTCAGGTGACTACACTGGAAGAAGCCATGGATCCGCAGAACGCGCAGAAAAACATGGAGAATGCTGTAGAGCAGGTGTTCAGGGTGATTAGACTGAAAGAAATAGCATGAAAATTCTGTTGTCTCCTCTTGACTTCTCCCATAAACAAGAGTAATATGAACTACAACGCAATGGCGCGTTAGTGTGATAACGCCGCCATTGCATTTTTTTTACCTCGAAATGGGTAAATAACCTCGAACAGGGGAAATACACCGGTAAAATACCGGTTGTGCTGTGATTAATGAGTCTTTTATCAAGAGGAGGAAAGAGAAATGAAGAAGAACTATTTATGGAGGAAAATGACAAGTGGTCTTATGGCAGCAGCGGTTACCGTGACAGCAATGCCGGGACTTGGACTTACAATGGTACAGGCAGAAGAAAAGAAAACATTAAAAGTAGCAATGGAGTGCAGCTACGCACCATACAACTGGACCCAGCCAGATGATTCCAACGGAGCCGTCCCCATTTCCGGAAGCTCAGATTATGCATATGGTTACGACGTTATGATGGCGAAAAAGATCTGCGATGAGCTTGGCTACGATCTGGAAATTGTGAAACTGGACTGGGATTCCCTGGTACCGGCTGTTCAGTCAGGAAAGGTTGACTGCGTAATCGCAGGTCAGTCTATTACCTCTGAACGTCAGCAGATGGTAGATTTCTCAGAACCATATTATTACGCATCTATCATCACCTTGGTAAAAAGTGACGGAGATTATGCAGACGCGAAAAGTGTAGCTGATCTGAAGGGCGTAACCTGTACTTCCCAGCAGAACACCATCTGGTATGATTCCTGCCTGCCGCAGATCGAAGATGCAAATATTCTTCCCGCACAGGAAAGTGCACCTGCCATGCTGGTTGCCCTGGAATCTGGAAAATGCGATGCTGTTGTAACGGACATGCCTACCGGAATGGCTGCCTGCGTAGCTTATCCTGATTTCAAGCTCCTTGACTTCTCTGGTACAGACGGAGCTTTTGAGGTATCTGATGAAGACATCAACATTGGTATTTCCGTGCAGAAAGGCAACACAGAGCTTCTGGATGCCCTGAACAGCGTGCTGGATAAAATGACAGAGGATGATTACACAGCGATGATGGACGAAGCAATTTCTGTACAGCCGCTTTCTGAGTGATTTTTGCAATACTAAAACGTGCCCCCAAAATTATTCCCGCAATCTTCACACTTCACTTTAAAGGAGATTTTGTGGTACGTGTTTCCAATGTTTTGTATAATAGATAGGAGAGAAAATTATGCTTCCTGAAACCTTCTGGGGCCGGATCCAGTATCTGCTCCAGCAATACGGCACCTCATTTTTGTCAGGCGCCGGAAATACAATGATCAGAGCCATTGTAGGCACCTTTTTAGGGTGCCTTATTGGCTTTATAGTTGGAATTATCCAGACAATTCCAGTAGATAAGAGAGATTCTGCAGCAAAAAAGACACTGGTTGGAATACTCAAATTTATTATGGCCTGCGATGTGGAATTTTTCCGTGGCACTCCGATGATGGTACAAGCCATGTTCATTTATTATGGAAGTGCTTACCTGTTTAACATCAACATGTCCATGTGGTTTGCAGCATTTTTCGTTGTTTCCATCAACACCGGAGCTTACATGGCAGAAACCGTCCGCGGCGGTATCCTTTCAGTGGATGAAGGTCAGACTGAGGCGGCAAAAGCCATTGGAATGACTCACGTTCAGACCATGATGAATGTAATCCTTCCCCAGGCGCTGCGAAACATAATGCCACAGATCGGAAACAACCTGATCATCAACATCAAGGACACCTGTGTTCTTTCCATCATCGGAATCGTAGAACTTTTCTACACCACAAAGGGCGTTGCCGGAGCTTATTACACCTATTTTGAAGCCTTTACCATTGCCATGGTAATGTACTTTATTCTCACCTTCGTATGCTCCAGACTGCTCCGTGTGCTGGAACGCAAGATGGAAGGTCCGCAGAACTATGATCTTGCCACAACGGATACACTGGCTCACACAAGTGGTCTGTATTCCTATCCTAAGAAAAAGGAGGAGAAATGATCATGAGTGAAAAAATCCTTGAAGTAAAACATCTGGGAAAAGCCTTTGGTAGCAATCAGGTATTGAAGGATATTGATTTTTCCGTAAGCCCGGGAGATGTGACCTGTATCATCGGTCCATCCGGTTCCGGAAAATCCACCCTTCTCCGTTGCCTGAATATGCTGGAAACTCCTTCTGCAGGTGAGATCAATTATCACGGAACAGACATTACCAGCAGGAATGTAAATGTTCCCGAATACCGTTCAAAGGTGGGAATGGTATTCCAGAATTTTAACCTGTTTAACAATATGACGGCTCTTAAGAACTGTACCATCGGCCAGGTTAAGGTGTTGAAAAAGAGCAAAGAAGAAGCTGAGAAAAAAGCACTGTATTATCTGGAAAAAGTTGGAATGGCACCTTATATTAATGCCAAGCCCAAGCAGCTCTCCGGTGGTCAGAAACAGCGTGTAGCAATTGCGAGAGCACTTGCCATGGAACCGGAGATCCTGCTTTTCGACGAGCCGACCTCTGCTCTGGATCCACAGATGGTAGGTGAGGTTTTGGAGGTTATGCGGGATCTTGCCCATGAAGGTCTTACCATGATTATCGTAACCCATGAGATGGCCTTCGCCCGGGACGTGTCCAAGCGGGTGATTTTCATGGCAAACGGCGTAATCGTAGAAGACAGACCGCCGAAGGAACTGTTCGAAAATCCAAAGGATCCGCTGACGAAAGAGTTTTTAAGCCGCTTCCGTAATGCGTGAAAATTCCAGAAATAGAATTTTTGAAAATTGTATTTTAATAACTGCAAGTAAAAAACAAGAAATCCCTATTTTCTATTAATAATGATGTTAGAGCGTGTTTGAAAAAGGCTTTCTGCAATCGCCCGCAAAGTGGGGTGTGCAGATTGCAGGAATGTTTTTTAACAGGCTCTAGGGGCAAAAGATGAAAAGCTTTATTGTGCAAGCACGAACAGCTTCCTGATCTGGCGCCCCGTGGCATCACAATAGAAAATGGGGATTTTGCTATATTTATACCATGGAAGTCTGTGCGAAAGCCTGAGTTACGAATATAGTCAGCGGCTGAGGAGGGCCAAAGGCACAGAACAATCGACGTTCATTCAAAGAAAACTTGCTGTAAATCTTGCATAAGTTTGTATTCACAGCAACTGTAGATATATGCTATAATGAAAAACAAACAGTAATTTAATTACCAGAATATTGAGGCATTAGAAAGTAAGTATTCGAGTGCACTTTTGGGTGCTGCACTCAGGAAAAATAAGGAGAATCCATGATCGAAATAGGAAAAAAACAAAAGCTTATTGTAGCCAAAACCGTAGATTTCGGTGTTTATCTTGCTGAGGATAAAAATGCAGGACAGGAAGACAGAGTCCTTCTTCCTGCGAAACAGGTTCCGGAGGGAACCAGAGAGGGCGATACCCTGGATGTATTTATTTACAAGGATTCCGGAGACCGCCTGATCGCCACCACCAGAGAGCCCCTTCTCCAGGTGGGACAGACTGCAGTACTGAAAGTCCTTCAGGTGACGAAGATCGGCGCCTTTCTTGACTGGGGACTGGAGAAAGACCTGCTTCTTCCCTATCACGAGCAGACCAGCCGTGTAAGAGAAGGCCAGGAATGTCTGGTGGCGCTTTATGTAGATAAGAGCAAACGTCTTTGCGCAACCATGAAGGTTTACCATTACCTTTCCACCAGAACCCCATATGTAGCAGGAGATTCCGTAAAAGGCCGTGTATACGAGATCAGTGACCGCTTCGGTGTATTTGTGGCAGTTGATGATAAATATTCCGCCCTGATTCCGGCCCGTGAAGCTGCTGGCAAATACCGCCCTGGTGAAGTTCTTGGTCTTCGCGTCTCCGAAGTAAAAGAGGACGGCAAAATGAATGTCACCGACCGCCAGAAGGCCTACATTCAGATCAATGAGGATGCTGAAAGTGTATTAAGCGTGATCGAAGAATTCGCCGGAGTCCTTCCCTTCGACGACAAAGCTTCCCCGGAAGTGATCAAACGCGAATTCGGCCTGAGCAAGAATGCGTTTAAACGTGCAGTAGGACACCTTCTGAAAGAGGGAAAGATTGAGATTAAGGATAAGCGGATTTATAAAAAATAACATTAACCGGATATAAAAATGAAAGCTGCATACCATATTTCGACTGTGTAATATTGTGGATATGGTATGCTGTTTTTTTGAAAAAATACGAACGGGCGTTTACCTGAAATTGGACTTGTGGTAAACTACTAAGTAGCGATGCAAGAAACAGATATGTGACTTCACGAAATACACAAAAGGAGATTTTAAATGGCATTTACCCACCTTCACGTCCACACAGAGTACAGTTTATTGGACGGTTCAAATAAAATAAAAGAATACGTTGCCCGGGTGAAGGAGCTTGGCATGGACAGCGCCGCCATTACAGACCATGGTGTCATGTATGGCGTTATCGACTTTTACCGGGCAGCACATGCAGCCGGAATCAACCCCATACTGGGCTGCGAGGTCTATGTGGCTCCCGGTTCCCGCTTCGACAGGGAAATTGGCAGCGGAGACGACCGCTACTACCATCTGGTGCTTCTGGCCGAGAATAACCAGGGCTACCAGAACCTTATGAAAATCGTATCCAAGAGCTTCAAGGAAGGCTTTTATTATAAACCTCGTGTAGACCTGGAGCTTCTTTCCGAATACCATGAAGGCCTGATCGCATTGAGCGCCTGTCTGGCCGGAGAGGTTGCCCGTTTTCTGGGCAGAGGCATGTACCAGGATGCGAAGAAGGCTGCTCTCCGTTACCAGGATATTTTCGGGAAAGGGAACTTTTTCCTGGAGCTGCAGGATCATGGAATCCCGGAACAGCAGAATGTGAACCAGCAGCTGCTCCGCATGCACCAGGAGACTGGCATCGAGCTGGTTGCCACCAATGATGTCCATTATACTTATAAAGAGGATGCAGATCCCCATGATATTCTTCTCTGCCTGCAGACTGGCAAGAAGCTGTCCGACACTGACCGTATGCGTTATGAAGGCGGCCAGTATTATGTGAAATCCGAGGAAGAGATGGCAAGGCTTTTCCCATATGCACTGGAAGCACTGGAGAATACCCAGAAGATCGCAGATCGCTGCCATGTGGAAATCGAATTCGGCGTTACCAAGCTGCCGAGATTTGATGTGCCAGATGGTTATACTTCCTGGGAATACCTGAATAAGCTTTGCTTCGAGGGGCTGGAGCGTCTGTACGATCCGGTTACCGAAGAGCTTCGGGAACGCCTGGAATACGAGCTGAATACGATCAAAAACATGGGCTATGTTGACTATTTCCTGATCGTATGGGACTTTATCCACTATGCCCGTAAGAATGGAATCGAGGTAGGACCGGGACGTGGCTCCGCAGCCGGGAGTATTGTAGCCTATACCCTGGGAATCACTCTTTTGGATCCTATTAAATATGACCTACTGTTTGAGCGTTTCCTGAATCCGGAGCGTGTATCCATGCCTGATATTGACGTGGATTTTGGATTTGAGCGGCGACAGGAGGTAATCGACTACGTTGTGCGCAAATACGGCAAAGACTGTGTGGTTCAGATCGTTACTTTTGGTACATTGGCGGCCCGCGGTGTGATCCGTGATGTGGGACGTGTCCTTGACATGCCCTATGCGCAGGTGGATGCCATTGCCAAGATGGTTCCGGCCAAGATCCCTAATGTGAAGCTTGTAACCATCGATAAAGCAATGGAAGTAAATCCGGAGCTGAAAAAGGCATACGACGAACAGCCGGATATCCATCATCTGATCGATATGGCCAAGCGTCTGGAGGGACTTCCGAGACATACCTCCATGCATGCAGCTGGTGTGGTGATCAGTCAGAAGGATGTTTCTGAATATGTGCCTCTTTCCCGTGCGCAGGACGGAACCATTGTCACCCAGTTTGTTATGACCACACTGGAGGAGCTGGGACTTCTGAAAATGGATTTCCTGGGGCTGCGTACCCTGACAGTAATTAATAATGCAGTAAAAAGCATCAAGAAGAATTATGGCATATCCCTGGATATGCAGAAAATAGATTATAACGACCAGAAGGTGCTGGATTCCCTTGGAACAGGCCGCACAGATGGTGTGTTCCAGCTGGAAAGCGGTGGGATGAAAGGCTTCATGAAGGAGCTGAAGCCTCACAGCCTTGAGGATGTGATCGCCGGAATTTCCCTGTACCGTCCGGGTCCTATGGATTTTATTCCCCAGTATATCCGGGGCAAAAACCGTCCGGATACCATTCATTACGATTGTCCGCAGCTGGAGCCTATCCTGAAAGCGACCCACGGATGTATTGTGTATCAGGAGCAGGTTATGCAGATCGTACAGAGCCTTGGCGGATTTACCCTGGGACGAAGCGATCTTCTCCGTCGTGCCATGTCCAAGAAGAAGCTGGACGTCATGGAAAAAGAGCGACAGGCCTTTGTGTACGGAAATGAAGCAGAAGGCGTTCCGGGATGTATCAAAAATGGAATTGATGAGAAGGTCGCAAATAAGATTTACGATGAAATGATCGATTTCGCCCAGTATGCATTCAACAAGTCTCATGCGGCAGCATATGCCTATGTCACGTACCAGACTGCTTTCCTGAAATATTATTATCCGGTAGAATATATGGCTGCCCTGATGACCTCTGTTATTGACAAACCTACCAAGGTGGCAGAGTACATTCAGGTCTGCCGTCAGATGAACATTTCCATTCTGCCGCCAGACATTAACAAGGGAGAATATGGCTTTTCCGTATCAGATGGAGCCATTCTCTACGCCCTTTCTGCGATCAAGAGTGTGGGACGTCCGGTAATCGAGGCAATTGTGGCAGAGCGAAGAGAACATGGCGAATATCTTTCCATGAAGAACTTCATTGAGAGAAATATTGATACTGTGAACAAGCGTGCCATTGAGAACTTCATCAAGGCCGGTGCACTGGATTGCCTGGAGGGCAACCGCCACCAGAAGATGATCGTTTTCAGTCAGATCATGGATGATATTTCCCGTAATAAGAAGCAGTCCATGGCAGGCCAGCTGAGTCTGTTTGATATTGCCAGTGAAGAAGATAAAATGGAATTCGAGATCCGGATGCCGGATTTGGAGGAGTATGACAAAGAGATGGTTCTGGCCTATGAGAAAGAGGTTCTGGGCATTTACTTAAGCGGACATCCACTGGATCGTTATCGGAACATGCTGGAGAAAATGATCACTGCAAGAACCATAGATTTCCAGCCGGCAGATGAGGACGACCGTGAAGGCGGCGAACCGGATGAGTCCAAGGTAAGGGACAACCAGAAGGTTATCATTGGCGGAATGATCACTGAAAAAAGTATAAAATATACGAAGACGAATAAGGTAATGGCATTTCTTACCGTGGAGGATCTGCTTGGGACTGTGGAGGTCATGGTTTTCCCAAGAGACTATGAGAAATGGCAGAATATGATCAACGAAGATGCCAGGGTGTTTATCCAGGGCCGCGTATCCGCTGAGGATGACAAAGCCAGCAAACTGATCCTGGAAAAAGTCCGCGCATTTTCCGATATCCCACGGGAACTCTGGATCCAGTTTGAGAGCAAGGCTGATTACAGCCAGAAGGAGAAAGAACTTCTGGAGGATCTGCGCCAGTCCCAGGGAACGGACAGTGTAGTGATCTATCTCAGAGACGTAAAAGCCATGAAAAAACTCTCCGCAGCATACCATGTGAACCCGCAGGATGACTGGCTTTGCCAGATGATGAAAAAATATGGTGAGAACAATGTTAAAGTGGTGGAAAAAGTCTTGAAAAACCTTTAGAAATGCTATAAACTAAACACTGAATATGTGTATAAAAAAACGAGGGCGTTCTTCTGAAACGGAGACACAGCTCCCGGCGATTCATAAGATGGAGGAGATTATTATGGCAGAAAACAAAGTTAAGACCATTGGTGTCCTTACCAGCGGCGGTGACGCTCCTGGAATGAATGCTGCGATTCGTGCAGTTGTAAGACGTGGACTTTCCAGCGGACTTAAAGTAAAAGGTATCCAGAAAGGTTACAATGGTCTTTTAAACGAAGAGATCATTGACATGACAGCAAGAGACGTATCTGACACCATCGAGCGTGGTGGTACGATTCTTTACACTGCAAGATGTGCTGAGTTCCGTACACCGGAAGGACAGCAGCGTGGTGCAGAGATTTGCCGTAAGCACGGTATTGACGGACTTGTTGTAATCGGTGGAGACGGTTCCTTTGCCGGAGCACAGAAGCTTGCCAACCTTGGAATCAATACCATTGGTATTCCAGGAACTATCGACCTTGATATTGCATGTACAGAGTACACCATCGGTTTCGATACCGCTGTTAATACTGCTATGGAAGCAATCGATAAGGTCCGTGATACATCTACTTCCCATGAGAGATGCAGTATCATCGAGGTTATGGGACGTGGAGCTGGCTGGCTGGCACTGTGGTGCGGTATTGCCAATGGAGCTGAGGACGTTCTGATCCCTGAGAAATATGACTATGATGAGCAGAAGCTGATCAATAACATTATTGAGAGCCGTAAGATGGGTAAGAAACACCACATCATCATCAATGCAGAGGGTATCGGTCATTCACAGGCTATGGCAACCCGTATTGAGGCTGCTACAGGAATCGAGACACGTGCTACTATCCTTGGTCACATGCAGCGTGGTGGAAGCCCGACATGTAAAGACCGTGTATATGCATCCATGATGGG
The DNA here is from genome assembly GCA_029101305.1 of Clostridia bacterium. Classification (GTDB taxonomy): domain Bacteria; phylum Bacillota; class Clostridia; order Lachnospirales; family Lachnospiraceae; genus Blautia_A. The sequence continues at coordinate 28,869 of JAQXQS010000107.1, forward strand.
TGCTATGGCAGTAGACCTTCTTCTGGAAGGCAAGAAGAGCCGTGTTGTTGGATACCGCCATGGTGATTTCGTTGATTTCGATATCAATGAGGCTCTTGCAATGGAGAAGAGCGTAACTCCATACATGTGGGAAGTTTGTGAGTCCCTTTCTCATAATTATAAGAAATAATAAAGAATGCTTATGTTTATTCAAAGACTGCAATACAGATTGCATAAATTGAATACAGCACAGATAATTACCCTCAGCTTTGCGGGGGTAATTTTTGTAGGAGGACTAATTTTGTGGCTGCCCATCTGTGCGGCAGCTGGACAGACCACTTCGTTCTCAGATGCCATGTTTACAGCCACTACCTGTGTATGTGTGACCGGGCTTGTGACTGTGACTACGGCTACCCACTGGAGCTTGATCGGGAAACTGGTGATCCTTCTGCTTATACAGATCGGTGGAATCGGCCTGATCGCCCTTGCCAGCATCATTTTCATTTCGCTGAATAAAAAGATCAGCATGAGGAACCGCAGGATGATCCAGGAATCCTACAATCTGGAGCAGATGTCCGGTCTGGTAAGTGTAGTGAGAAGAGTAATCCTCTGTGTGTTTGCGGCAGAAGGAATTGGCGCTATCGGCTATGCTTTCTGTTTTGTCCCGGAATTTGGACTGGTGAAAGGCGTTGCACAGGCGATTTTCACTGCAGTTTCTGCTTTTTGTAATGCAGGAATTGATGTGCTGGGAGAGAACAGCCTGGCAGACTATGTGACAGATCCATGGATAAATATAGTAACCATAGGTCTGATCATTGCTTCCGGACTTGGGTTTCCTGTATGGTGGGATATCTGGAAAAATATGAAACTGGTTTTCCGGAAGAAGCTTTCAGCCCGCAGATTTTACAGGACACTTCGTCTGCAGAGCAAGATCGTACTGGTTACCACCGGGATTTTGCTGGCTGGCGGAACTGTGTTGATTTTCCTGTTTGAGTACCATAATCCGGACTCTATGGGGAATCTGTCTTTCGGACAGAAACTTATGGCTTCTCTATTCCAGTCTGTTACCACAAGAACAGCGGGATTTTTAACCATTGACCAGGCTGCGTTTACCAACGGGACTGTTATGATCTGTCTGTTCCTTATGCTGGTTGGCGGTTCTCCCATGGGAACGGCAGGCGGCGTAAAGACCACGACTCTTGCGGTACTGGTACTGAGCACGATCACCAACCTCCGTGGTAAGAAAGACGTGGAAGCATGCGGAAGAAAAATCCGGAGCAGCTATATTCGTTCCGCGCTGGTTGTTGTTGGGATGGCTGTGGGAGTCCTGTTTGTTTCACTACTTGCACTTTTTGCAGTTATGCCGGAAGCGGATTTTGTAGATGCGTTTTATGAGCTGACTTCTGCGGTAGGAACGGTAGGACTTTCCAGAGGGATGACGTCTGTTCTGAATACACCAGCCAAATGGATCGTTATATTTACCATGTATGTTGGACGTATTGGACCTCTGACACTTGGATCAGCTGTGGTATCCCGGGCGCAGAAGCGGGTGGAGAAGGTGCATCTGGCAGAAGAGAATATTATGATCGGATAAAGGAGACAATGATGAGTGGAAAATCCTTTGCAGTCATTGGCCTGGGCCAGTTTGGAATGACTCTTGCGAAAGAGCTTGCAAATGCAGATTATGATGTACTGGCGATTGATGATAAAGATGAAAATATCCAGGAGATCGCAGATTCTGTGACCTATGCGGTACGTGCGGATGTGCGCGAGCCTGGAATCTTGAAATCCCTGGGCGTGCAGAATGTAGATGTTGCGATCATTGCAGTTGCAGAGAACATGGAAGCTAGTATCACAGCAACGATGCAGGTGAAGGACCTGGGGGTACCGCTGATCCTGGCGAAAGCCATGAACACTCTTCATGGCCGTATCCTGGAGAAAATCGGGGCTGACCAGGTGATCTTTCCAGAGCGTTCCATGGGAGTGCGTGTGGCCAGGAATTTTACTGCCAGTGGATTTGAGGATGTATTTGAATTGTCTACAGAGTTCAGCATGGCAGAATTCCTCATTCCAGAGGATTGGGCAGGAAAGAGCCTTTCCGAACTTAAGACCCGTGAGAAGCATAACATCAATGTGGTTGCTGTTAAAAAGGGCGATTCAGTAAACGTAAATCTGGATCCGGCAGAGAAGCTGGAGGCAGGAAGTGTACTGGTGGCAGTTGGCAGGAATGAGGACCTGAACCGGTTTAGGAAGCCATTATAAATGGTATTGTTTATTTTGGGCGCAGTAACTGAAAATCATAATAAACGGAAATGGCTGTTAATGCGGGCGTTTCCCGAAAATGAAAGTTATAAAGCAACATGAGGGAATTTTATGATAACCAGTGCAAATAATACACAGGTAAAAAACATCATACAGTTAAATCAGAAAGCCAAAGCCCGCAGGGAACAGGGGCTGTTTGTGGCTGAGGGACGGAAGATGTTCGGCGAAGCACCAAGAGACTGGATTTCCAAGGTTTATGTGACAGAGGCGCTGACCACTGACGCATCCTTGATGGAACAGGTGCTGACACTTCCGGAAGAAAAGAGAGAAATCGTGGCAGACAATGTTTTCCGCCAGATGTGTGACACCAAGACTCCACAGGGAATCCTTACCGTATTGAAGAAACCCCAGTGGACGGCGGAAGATATCCTGAAAGAGGAATCCCCGCTGGTGATGGTTCTGGAGGATCTTCAGGATCCGGGAAATGCGGGAACTATTTTCCGGACTGGTGAGGGAGCAGGTGTTTCCGGTGTTTTTCTTACCAAAACCTGTGTGGATATTACCAATCCGAAAGTGATCCGTTCCACGATGGGATCTATTTACAGAATGCCTTTCCTATATGTAGAGGATGTGGTATCATTAAAGGCAGAACTGGAACGAAAAGGTATCCGTACCTTTGCAGCGCACCTGAAAGGGGAAAATGCCTACGATCAGGAGAATTATCAGGGCGGCACAGCATTTCTTATAGGAAATGAAGGAAACGGGCTGACAGAAGAAGCAGCAGAAGCGGCTGACTGTCTGATCCGGATTCCCATGTGTGGTAAAGTGGAATCCCTGAATGCAGCCATGGCTGCAGGTGTCCTGATGTACGAGGCTGCAAGACAGAGACGGTAGAAGAGAGCGTGACTGTAGAATCTTACAGATTTTGACAGACGCCTGTTCGAAAGGGGGAGTCTTATGGAACCTATTATATGGCTGGGTATCCTGGCTGTGCTTCTGGTTATTGAAGGGCTTACCACGGCGCTTACCACCATCTGGTTTGCAGGTGGTGCACTGGTGGCCGCAATCGCTGCAGGCCTGGGGTTTGGAATTGTGCCGCAGCTGCTTCTGTTTTTCTTTGTTTCGCTGATCCTGCTGTTCTTTACAAGACCGGCAGCGATGAAGCTTCTGAATAAGAATACAGAGAAAACGAATGTAGACAGTCTTCTGGGGAAGAGTGCGGTTGTGATCCAGCAGATTAATAACCTGGCGGGAACCGGGCAGGTTCGCATTAACGACATCGAGTGGATGGCACGGACATCTGATGACAGCGTAACAATTCCGGTTGACACTGTAGTAGAAATCAAAGAAGTCCACGGCGTGAGACTGATCGTGGAGCAGAAGGAGGCGTAATTATGGGAAGTGTGTTAATTCTATTGATCGTCATTGTTTTGGTGTTATGGATTCTTGCATCCTGCATCCGTATCGTACCACAGGCATATGCGATCGTACTTGAGCGCCTGGGCGCTTATCAGGCAACATGGGGAACCGGTGTGCATTTTAAACTTCCATTTGTAGAGCGTGTGGCAAGAAAGGTCAATCTGAAAGAGCAGGTTGTAGATTTTCCACCGCAGCCGGTTATCACCAAAGATAACGTAACCATGCAGATTGACACTGTTGTATTTTTCCAGATTACAGATCCGAAGCTTTATGCATATGGTGTTGAGAATCCGATTATGGCGATTGAGAATCTTTCTGCTACGACACTGCGTAATATCATCGGAGACATGGAACTGGATGAAACCCTTACTTCCCGTGAGGTGATCAATACCAAAATGCGCGCATCTCTTGATGTGGCTACAGATCCATGGGGAATCAAAGTGAACCGTGTGGAACTTAAGAATATCATTCCTCCGGCTGCTATCCAGGAAGCAATGGAGAAGCAGATGAAGGCAGAGCGTGAGAGACGTGAAGCAATCCTGATCGCAGAAGGTGAGAAGAAATCCACCATTCTTGTTGCAGAAGGTAAAAAAGAATCTGCGATTCTTGACGCAGAGGCTGAGAAACAGGCTGCGATCCTTCGGGCTGAGGCTCAGAAGGAGCGTATGATCAAAGAGGCTGAAGGTCAGGCAGAGGCTGTCCTGAAGGTTCAGAAAGCGAATGCAGAAGGTCTCCGTATGATCAAAGAAGCCGGAGCTGACAATGCAGTCCTTACCCTGAAGAGCTTCGAGGCTCTTGCGAAAGTGGCAGACGGTAAGTCTACCAAGATTATTATCCCGTCAGAGATTCAGAATCTGGCAGGGCTTGCTGCTTCCCTGAAGGAAGTTGTGGTGGATGAGAAGAAGGAAGACTAAAGATAGAGGAGAATTATCATGAATTTAAAAGGCAGAAATTTTTTGACACTGAAAGACTTTACACCAGAGGAAATCCTGTATCTTCTTGATTTATCCGCTGAGTTAAAAGCAAAGAAAAAAGCTGGTGAGCTTACCGAGTATTACAAGGGCAAAAATATCGCCCTGATCTTTGAAAAGACCAGTACCAGAACACGTTGTTCCTTTGAGGTAGCAGCACATGATCTGGGAATGGGAAGCACTTATCTGGATCCTACAGGTTCCCAGATCGGCAAGAAAGAGAGCATCGCAGATACCGCAAGAGTTCTTGGAAGAATGTATGATGGTATCGAGTATCGTGGATTCGGCCAGGAGATCGTTGAGGATCTTGCGAAATACGCAGGTGTTCCGGTATGGAATGGTCTGACAAACGAATATCATCCGACACAGATGCTGGCAGATATGCTTACCATCCGTGAGCATTTCGGACATCTGAAAGGTATTAAGCTGGTATATATGGGTGACGCCCGTTACAATATGGGTAACTCCCTGATGGTTGCCTGCTCCAAGCTTGGTATGCATTTTGTAGCCTGCACCAGCAAGAAATATTTCCCGAATGATGAGCTTGTAGCACAGTGCAAAGAGTATGCCGCACAGTCTGGCGCTACCATTACCCTTACTGAGGATGTGGAAGCAGGAACCAAAGATGCTGATGTTATTTACACAGACGTATGGGTATCTATGGGCGAGCCGGATGCAGTATGGGAAGAGAGAATCCATGATCTGACTCCATATAAGGTAACATCTGCAGTTATGAAAAACGCAGGAGAGAAAGCGATTTTCCTTCACTGTCTGCCAGCTTTCCATGATCTTAAGACAAAGATCGGCAAAGAGATGGGCGAGCGTTTCAACCTGACAGATATGGAAGTAACCGATGAAGTATTCGAGTCCCCGGCATCCAAAGTATTTGATGAAGCTGAGAACCGTATGCATACCATCAAGGCTGTTATGGTTGCTACACTTGGCGAGCCGGAGAGCAAATAAGGAAAATAAGACCTGAAAAGACGCAGCTTTAGGAAATACAAGGTGCGTAACAGGCAAGAGAAATGGTTCTGGAGCCGGCAATAGATTCTGGAAGTGCAATAAAGGCAGAAGCTGGCATCAGAAGAAAGGATATCTGAGAAATGATTTCCGAGAATGAATTACGGAAAAAAGCTGTGGGAAGCGGCACTTGTGAAAAAGCTGCGGAAAGCAGCGCGTATAATGAAGTAACAATTTCAGATCAGATACATACAAAATGGGCGGGCAAAACCGTCCATTTTGCAAGAGAAACTGATTCAACCAATTTATGGATCAAGCGGCTGGCGAAGGAGGGTGCGCCTCAGGGAACCCTTGCCTTGGCTGAATTCCAATCAGCAGGCAGAGGACGCCTTGGCAGATCCTGGGAGGTGCCGGAAGGAACTTCCGTTATGATGAGCATTCTTCTGCGGCCGGAATTTGAACCAAGATATGCGCCTACACTGACTCTTGTAATGGGAATGGCAGTGGCGAAGGCAGTGAAGACCCTTGGGCTTGATGTAAGTATTAAGTGGCCCAATGATGTGGTGGTTTCACGTAAGAAAATATGTGGAATCCTTACTGAAATGGGGGTCCGTGATGGAAAAATCGATTATGCAGTCATCGGAGTGGGAATTAATGTAAATATACGGGAATTTCCGGAGGAGATGGCAGATAAGGCAACATCCCTTTACCTGGAAAGCGGCAGGGAATTTGACCGGAGCCAGATCCCGGGCCTTGTGATGGAAGCCTTTGAAGAATATTATGAGAAATTTGCTGCGACCTGTGATCTCAGCGGATTAAAGAAAGAATACGAAAGCATTCTTGCAAATTATAACCAGCCGGTCCGTGTGCTGGCGAAAGAACCTTATGAGGGGATTGCCAGAGGAATCACAGATGGCGGTGAACTGCTGGTGGAAAAGCAGGATGGAACTATAGAGGCAGTCAGCGCCGGAGAGGTTTCGGTGCGTGGACTGTATAGTTATGTATAAAGGCGCGGAGTAATTGGCTTTCAGTCATGGCGATATCTGCGTAAACGGATATATTTTATCAAAGAAAGGTGGTATGTACTTGTATCAGGAGAATGTAGTGCTTTGCGGTGCAAGCGCTTATGAGCAGAAATATTATTTTAATAAAGATTTTGATTCTCTGCCAGATCATGTGAAAAAAGAGCTTCAGATTATGTGCGTTCTTTACACAGAGGAGATCGGTGGGATTTTTACTTTGGAATTCGATGATCATGGGAATCTGCAGTTTAAGACAGAGGCAGCTGAAGCTGATGGATTTTATGACGATATCGGCGGCGCATTGAAGATCAAGCAGCTGCGCAATGAGAAGCAGGAGCTTCTGGAATCCCTGGAAATGTATTACCGTGTCTTTTTCCTTGGGGAAGAGATGGAGAACGATAACCAGGGAGAATAAGTGAAAGCAAAAGGTGATATGGATAGCAATTTGAAATTTGAAGAAAATAGCCTGGCAGGTGGCGGACATGAACTTCCAAAGTCCCCAGTCTGGAAAATCGGAAATGTGGAGATTCCTAACCGTTTTGTCCTCGCCCCGATGGCAGGTGTTACAGACCTTGCCTTCCGCAGGCTTTGTAAGGAGCAGGGGGCCGGGCTTCTCTGTATGGAAATGATCAGTGCCAAGGCAATTTCTTATAAGAATAAAAATACCAGGGAGCTGATGAAAATAGACCCTGTGGAGCATCCCATTTCCCTCCAGCTTTTTGGCAGCGAGCCCTTGCTGATGGCAGAAGTGGCGAAAGAAATCGAGGAGGAGCCTTTTGATATCCTGGATATCAATATGGGATGCCCGGTGCCGAAGGTGGTAAATAACGGGGAAGGCTCTGCGCTTCTGAAGAATCTGGATCTGATCGTGGATATTGTGAAGAATGTTTCGTCTGCGATCAGGAAGCCCCTTACGGTGAAGGTACGTATCGGTTTTGAAAATGAACCGGTAGATATTGTAGAAATCGCGAAGCGTGTGGAAGATGCCGGAGCTGCGGCAATCGCAGTCCATGGAAGGACAAGACAGCAGTATTATTCAGGAACGGCAGACTGGGAGACTATTGCCAGAATCAAGGAAGCTGTTTCTATTCCGGTTATCGGAAATGGGGATGTGGATTCTCCCAAGAAAGCAGAGGCTTTATTTCGACAGACAGGGTGTGACGCCGTGATGATCGGGCGTGCTGTAGAGGGGAATCCCTGGATTTTCCGGGAGATGAACCACTATTTTGCAACTGGTGAGGAGATGTCCAGACCATCTCTGCCGGAGATTAAAGAAATGATCCTGAAACATGCCAGAGCCCAGATTGAATTAAAAGGGGAATTTATCGGAATCCGGGAGATGCGCAAGCATGTGGCCTGGTATACCGCGGGAATGCCACACAGCGCAGGGCTTCGCAGGGAATCCAATAATATCAGCAGCTATGAAGATCTGGAGAAATTGCTGGAG